>NZ_JAMXSA010000053.1:0-18628 GCF_024124465.1 Microbacterium sp. CnD16-F | reverse complement strand
CGTCGAGCTGGCCCTGCTGGAACAGCGTCAGCGTCTGCGCGTTCTCGGTGGGCGTGATGTTGACGTCGCCGCCGCCCGACGTGTCGGTCTCGAACCCCTCGTCGGCGAGCCAGACCCGCGCCGCGACTTCTGGCGCGCCGGCGTCACGTCGAGCCGGTCGAAGGATCGGGCGAGGACGTCGTTCATCGCGAGGCTCATGTGCTTCAGGCGTCCGCCCGCCCAGACGACGACGTCCGGGTGGGCATGGGCTGCGATGAGCGCGGCGATGTCGTCCAGCGCGTCGAGGGACCGCGGCAGGCGCAGCAGCACGACCCGCGCCCCCGAGACGAGCCCCGCGCTCAACGGGAGCGACGACACGTGCCCGGTGAGGCCCAGCGCCGCGGCGTTGCGGGCGAGTGCGCGTTCGCCCACAAGGGCGTCCTGATGGACGCGGATGCCGGTGCCCCCGTCCCATGCCGCACCGAGGGCCAGGGCGCCGTAGGCGTCGCCGACGACCGCGATCTCCCCGGCGGCCGCGGCGGCGCGCGCGTCGGCGGACTCGTCGAGGATCAGCCGGTCGGCGGCGTCGGCGGCGACGAGCCCCGGAGCCTCGAGATCCGGGAGGCGGGACAGGCGCGCGAACGGGAACGGCGCGGCGGAGGTCACCCGTCGAGCGTATCGCCGGGCCGCGGCATCCCTCACCCGGGGGATACTCGGACGATGAAGACTCTCGCACGCTGGGTACTCGCCGGCGCCATGGTGTTCGCCGGCCTCAGCCACCTGTTCTGGGCTCGGAAGGAGTTCCAGGCGCAGGTGCCGGACCTCGTCACCGAGGTGCTGCCGATCGACAAGGACGGCGTCGTCGTCGCCTCGGGTGCCGTCGAGATGATGCTGGGCGCGGCTCTCGTCGCGCTCCCGAAGGAGCGGCGCCGCGTCGGGGCCATTCTCGCGGCGTTCTTCGTCGCGATCTTCCCCGGCAACATCGGTCAGGCCCTGGGGAAGCGCGACGGCTTCCGCCTCGACAGCGACAAGGCGCGCTGGGCACGGCTGCTGTTCCAGCCCGTCCTCGTCGCCTGGGCGCTGTGGTCGACGCGGGATGAGGGGTCCGCACGCGGCTGAGACGAGAGAGGCCCCCGTCCGCGCGGACGGGGGCCTCCTTCGTGCAGGGGGGCGTCAGGTGCGGACGCCTCCGGTCCGCAGACGCGACAGCGCATCGACGGTGGCGGCGAGGATCAGGACGCCGCCCGTGACCAGCAGGTTGAAGCCGGCATCCATCTGCAGCAGGCCGAGCCCGTTGATGATGATCGCGATGACGAGCGCACCGATCGCCGCGTGGATCAGCCGTCCGCGACCGCCGAACAGGCTCACACCGCCGACGACGGCCGCCGCGACACCCGAGAGGACGATGTCGCGTCCGACCGCGCCGTCGACCGAGCCGACACGCGTCTGGTTGAACAGCAGCGAGACGACCGACAGGCCCGAGGCGATCACGAAGCACCACCACTTCACCCAGCGGACCTTGATGCCGGCGCGACGCGCGGCCTCGGCGTTGCCGCCGATCGCGTAGACGTACCGTCCGAACTTGGTGCGGTCGAGCACGAACGTGCCGATGAACAGGATCGTGAGGACGACCGGCACGATGATCGGCACCCCCTCGATGGGGATGATCGACTGCGACCGGTTGAGGTTCAGGACGAACACCGCGGCCCCGCCGAGGATCAGGAGCACCGCGAGCTTGGCCCACACGAGCGCGATCGGCCGGTTGGGGACGCCCGCCCGGGTCCGGCGGCGCCGGTCCCAGAACGACAGTCCGCCCGAGATGAGCACCATGACGCCGAGCATGACCCAGCCGCCCCAGACCGGGAGCCGGCCGTTCTGCAGGGCCAGCAGCTCGGGAGCCTCGATCGGGTAGAGACCACCCGCGCCGATGATGAGGAGGGCGAGGCCCTGATACCCGAGGAACAGGCCCAGCGTGACGACGAAGGACGGGATGCCGATCCTCGCCACGAGGAAGCCGATCAGGGCTCCCGTCGCCAGGCCGATGAGCAGGCCGAGCCCGAGCGCGATCGGCCAGGGGATGTCGAGTTTGACGTTGAGGACGACGAAGGACGCGATGCCCACGCCGCCGGTGACACCGGCCGACAGGTCGATCTCGCCGAGCAGCAGCACGAACACGAGCGCCATGCCGAGGACGACGAGGGATGCCGCCTGGCTCATGAGGTTCGCGAAGTTCACCGGGGTGAAGAAGAACCGGCTGAGGATGCTGAAGAGGATGACGAGGAGGACGAGGCCGCCGACGGCGGGGAGCGCGCCCATCTCGCCGCCGCGCACCCGCTGCAGCCAGGCGCGTACCTGGTCGCCGACGCCGCCTTCGACGCCGCTGCCGATGAGGTCGCTCACGACGGGGTCGGGTGCCGCCGCGGTCCGGGTGCTGGTGCTCATGCGTCGCCTCCGACGGGGATCGTGGACGTCCCGACGAGCTGCACGCCCGGGGGGACCTTGGTTCCGGTGATGTAGCCGACGATGTCGTCGCGGGTGGTCTCGGTGGTGGCGACCTGCGCGACCATCTGGCCGAGGTAGAGGACCGCGATGTCGTCGGCGACCGCGAAGACGTCGGCCAGGTTGTGGCTGATGAGGACCACCGCGACACCCTGGTCGGCGAGGCGGCGGACGAGGTTCAGGACCTGTTCGGTCTGCGCGACGCCGAGGGCGGCCGTGGGTTCGTCGAGGATGACCACCCGCGCCTTCTTCAGCACGGCGCGGGCGATCGCGACGGTCTGCCGCTGACCGCCGGACAGGCTCGACACCTTCTGCCGCACGCTCTTGACGGTGCGCACCGAGAGGGAGCGGAGGGTGTCGGAGGCCTCCTTCTCCATTCGGCCCTCGTCGAACGTCCCGCCGATGACCTCCTCGCGGCCGAGGAACATGTTCTGGACGATGTCGAGGTTGTCGCAGAGCGCGAGGTCCTGGTAGACGACCTCGATGCCCAGCGCACCGGCTTCACGCGGGGTCCGGAGCGACTGCTCCTGACCGTCGACGAGGATCTCGCCGGTGTCGTAGGGCTGCACACCGGCGAGGCCCTTGATGAGTGTGGACTTGCCGGCGCCGTTGTCGCCGACGAGGGCGGTGACCATGCCCGGTCGGACCGTGAGGTCGACGCCCTTGAGGACGCTGACCGGGCCGAAGGACTTCGTCACGCGCCGGAGTTCGATGATGGGTTCGCTCATGCGGGTTCTCCTGAGAGGTCGGGGTGTCGCGCAGACAGGGAGGGTGGGGATGCCGCGGGTCGCGGCATCCCCACCCTCGTCAGATCACTCGACGCCGAACTCGGCGCACTTGTCGGCGAGGCTGACGCCGGCGATCTCGCCGGAGCAGACGTCCGAGGCCGAGGCGTCACCGGCGGCGACGACGTCCTTGACCTTGTCGGGTCCGACGAGCTGCGGGGTGACCGCGATGTAGGGCGTGCCGTCCTCGAGCTTCTGGTCGGCCGACGGCGTCGACCCCTTCAGCAGGTCGGTCGCGACCTTGATCGCCGCCTCGGCCTCATCCTTGACCGGCTTGTACACCGTCGCGGTCTGCCATCCGGTGAGGATGTTGCGCAGGCCCTCGACGTTGGCGTCCTGGCCCGAGACGGCGACACCCGTGAGGTCGCGGTCCTGGAGCACCTTGATGACGCCGTCGGCGTTGGTGTCGTTGGCGGCCCAGACGCCGTCGACCTTGCCGCCGTTGGCGGTGAGCGCCTGCTCGAAGTTGGTCTGCGACTTGGCGCCGTCCCAGACGCCCGGAGGCTCGGCGGTCGGCTTGATGCCCGCCGCCTCCATGACCTCGACGGCACCCTTCTTGAACATGGCCGCGTTGCCGTCGGTGGGGTCGCCGCCCATGTAGTAGACGACGGCCGTCTTCGGGTCCTTGCCGGCCGCCTTCAGGCCGTCGAGGACGGTCTGGCCCTCGAGTCGGCCGACCTCGACGTTGTCGAACGACACGTAGTAGTCGGCGCCCTGGAACGGGCGGTCGTAGGCGATGACGGGGATGCCCTGGGACTTCGCCTTCGTGGCGACACCCACGGCGGCGCCGTTGTAGTCGACGAGCAACATCACGCCGCAGCCCTGGGTGAGCTGCTGGTCGCCGATGGTCGCGTACTTCGAGGTGTCGCCCTGCGCGTTCTGGATGTCGACGTCGAAGCCGGCGGCCTTGAGGCCCTCATCCAGGTACTTGCGGTCGAAGTTCTCCCAGCGGGGCGAGGACGCCGCGTCGGGGAGGATGACGCACGCACGGCCGGCTTCGGCCGGTTCGGCCCCGCCGCTCGAGCCCGCGGGTGCCGGGGTGCTCGCGGACGAACAGCCGGCGAGCAGGAGTGCAGCGGCCCCCAGGACTGCTGCGACGGACAGGGACTTCTTCATCGTTCGCCTTTCGACAGTGAAATCAAACGAGCGCGGCATCGCGCTTGACGATGATCTTGATGCGTTCACGAAATGAAGTCAAGATGTGAACATAACGCTTTCGTCACCGCCGACGACCCGATGGGCGGCGGACCGACCGCGCCCCGTGCCGTGCGTGCGACGCGCTATCCGGCGCCCGATCCGAGCCGCGAGCGACGTGTCACCGCGTCGAGGGCGACCGCGAAGACCAGCACCGCCCCGGTGACCATGAACTGCACGGCAGAGCTCAGGTTCACCAGCGTCAGCCCCGCCGAGATCGCCTGGATGACGACGACGCCGAGCAGCGCGGCGAAGGCCGAGCCGCGGCCGCCGAAGAGCGACGCGCCGCCGATGATGGCGGCGGCGATCGCGTTGAGGTTCGTGTCGGCCGCTCCGGTGCTCTGGTTCGCGGCGGCGAGCCGCGCGGCCGCGAGCACCCCGCCGGTCGCGGCGAGGGCCGAGCACAGCACGAACACCGAGACGACGACGCGGTCGACGCGGATGCCGGCGCGTCGGGCGGCCTCGATCGATCCGCCCACGGCGAAGACCGACCGCCCCCACCGGGTGCGGGTGAGGGCGAGGTGGGCGGCCACGACCAAGACGACGAACACCACGAACATGACGCCGACGCCGCGCGAGAGTCCCAGATACCAGGACGCGCCGACGAGACCGATCAGCAGCAGCGCTCCGCGCACGACGATCGTGAGCGTCCGCTCGCTCTCGAGCTCCGCCGCGGCGCGGCGCCGTGCGCGGCGCAGCAGGGTCGCCGTGTAGGCGAGCGCGGTCCCCACGGCGAGAAGGTACGCCAGCCAGTGCGGCAGGTACATCTGCTGGGCGAACTGCACGATCCACGAATCGAACGGAAGGTTGATGGACCCCGCGTCGCCCAGCACCCAGAGCTGGACGCCGAGGAGACCGAGCAGGCCCGCGAGCGTGACGACGAAGCTCGGCAAGCCGAGCTTCGTACGGAGCACCCCGTAGCAGACCCCCACGACGCACCCCGCGGCGATCGCCGCACCGATCGCGAGGGGGAGGGGCCACTGCAGTTGGACCGCGCCCACGGCGAGGATCGCGGCTGCCACACCCGACATCGAACCCACCGACAGGTCGATCTCGCCGATGAGGAGCACGAGCACGATGCCCAGCGAGATCGTGCCGATCGCCGCGCACTGCATCAGCAGATCGCTGAGATGCCGGCTCGTGAGGAAGACCGGGTTCAGCGTCTGGAACACGACCGCGATGACGACGAGGGCGAGGACCACCGGCATCCGCCCCACGTCGCCCGACCGCACCCGGGCGAGCGTCAGGGCGATCACCCCCGCGTCGCGGTTCACCGGTCGCCGTCCGTCCGGCGCCGCGCCCCGGACAGCGGGATCACGGGGGCGCGGGGCTCGTCGGGGAGCGGCGCGGGCCTCGCGACGTCGAGGGCGCCCGTGATCGCGGCGATGAGGACCTCGCTCGTGGCCTCCTCGGCGTCGAACTCGCCGTTGTTGCGCCCGAGGCGCAGCACGACGATGCGGTCGGCGACGGCGAGCACGTCGGTCAGGTTGTGGCTGATGAGCACCACGCCGTGACCACGGTCGCGCAGGCGCTCGATCAGGTTCAGCACCTCCGCGGTCTGGGCGACACCCAGGGCGGCGGTCGGTTCGTCGAGGATGACGATGCGCGGCTCGCCGATGAGCGACCGCGCGATCGCGACCGTCTGGCGCTGGCCTCCCGACAGGGTGGAGACGGGTACCCGCACGGAGGGGATCTTCGCGGCGAGCTCGCGCAGCAGCATCCAGGTCCGCTCCTCCATGCCGACCTCGTCGAGGCGACCGCGTTCGAGGAGCTCACGACCGAGCCACAGGTTCGCGACGACGTCGAGGTTCTCGCAGAGGGCGAGGTCCTGGAACACCGTCGCGATCCCGAGGTCCTGCGCGTCGGCGGGGGTGGAGAGCTGCACGACGTCGCCGTCGAGCTCGATCGTGCCCGCATCGGCGGGGTGCACACCGGCGAGGACCTTCACGAGCGTCGACTTGCCGGCGCCGTTATCGCCGACGAGGGCGACCACCTCGCCCTCGCGGACGCGGAAGTCCACCCCGCTGAGCGCACGCACGGCGCCGAAGCGCTTGTCGATGCCGCGCATCGTGAGGACGTGGTCGCCGGTGCGACGGGAGGAGACGCTCACGCGGGTGCTCTCATTCCAGCCCCGCCGCAGCGCAGGCCTCGGCATAGGCGGGGGTGCAGATGTCCTGCACGGTCCAGAACCCGTCGGCGACGACGGTGTCGGCGATGTCGTCGACGGTGACGGCGACCGGGGTGAGGAGGGTCGCGGGGATGCCGTCGACGGTCGTGTCGCCCGCCGGGCGCTCACCGCTCGCGAGCTGCAGCGCGACGTCGGCGGCGATCGTCGCCTGGGTCCGCAGGGCTTTGTAGACGGTCATGAACTGGTCGCCCGAGACGATGCGCTGGAGCGCCGTGAGCTCGGCGTCCTGACCGGTCACCAGCGGGACGGGCGAGACGTCGGCGGCGCGGAGGGCCGCGATCGCGCCGCTCGCGGTGCCGTCGTTGGCGGCGTACACGGCGACGATCTCGTCGCCGTACTGGGCGATCTGCCCCGCCACCCAGGCCTGCGCCTTGTCGGGACTCCAATCGGGAGTGTCGTACTCGGCGAGGATCCGGAGCCCCGCGTCGGCGATGACCCGGCGCGCGCCCGCGCGGAACTGCGCGGCGTTGCTGTCGGTCGGTGAGCCGTGGACCATGAGGATGCCGCCGTCCGTGCGACCCTCGCGCTCGAGGCCCGCCACGAGGGCGTCGGCCTGCAGCTCGCCGACGCGCTCGTTGTCGAAGGAGACGTAGTACGCCGGCTTCCCGCCGCCGACGATCATCCGGTCGTAAGAGACGACCGGCACGCCCTCGGCGGTCGCCGCCGCGAGGATCGACGCCGCCGCGCGACCGTCGACCGGGTCGAGGACGAGGACGGCGGCACCGGCCGCCAGCGCGGACTCCGCCTGCTGCTGCTGCCGCGCGGCATCCTGATCCGCGTTCGTGTACAGCACCTGCGCGTCGCCCGATTCGGCGATGCGCTCCTCGAACACCGGTCGGTCGAACGTCTCGTAGCGGGCGGTCTTCTTGTCGGGCAGGAGCAGGGCGATCGTGGTGCGGCCGGACGCGGTGTCGGAGAGCGCGCATCCCGAGAGTGCGGCGGCCGTGGCCCCCACGACGACGAGGGCGGCGAGTAGCCGTCTCATGCGGAGAACGCGACCAGTTCGGCGTCGACGGCGACGTGATCGAGCGCGAGCGCGATGGCCCCGCGGGTCTCGGCCCACTCCGCGAAGTCGGACGCCACGATCTCGGGCACTCCGCCGCCGAGGATGGAACGCTCGAGCGAGTGGCGCAGCGGTGCGAGGAGGATCTCTCCTGCCCGCGCGAGCTCGCCGCCTACGACGATGCGTTCGGGGTCGATGAGGTTGCACAGGCTCGCCGCGGCGATGCCGATGTGACGCCCGGCATCCGCGATCGTCCGCTGCGCCGCCGCGACGCCGTCGCCCGCCGCCGTCACGAGGTCGCGGAGGCGATGGATGCCGTCGGCTTCGCTGAAGCCCGCGAGCAGCGCCGGGCCGGCCGCCACGGTCTCGAGGCAGCCCCGGTTGCCGCAGCGGCAGCGGGCACCGTTCTCGTCGATCGTCATGTGGCCGATCTGGCCGGTGCGGCCGCTCACCCCGCGGAAGAGGTCGCCGTCGACGAGCAGTCCCGCGCTGATGGCGTGCCCGACGGTGATGTAGACCGAGGAGGAGGCGCCGCGGGCAGCGCCCTCCCGCGCCTCGGCGAGCGCGCCGAGATTGGCCTCGCTGTCGACGTGCACGGGCCGGCCGATGCGGGCCGACAGGCTGCGGGCGATGTCGACGCCGTCCCACCCCGGGAGCAGCCCCGGAGTCGAGATGACGGAGGTGCGCGGATCGACGGGTGCCGGGAGCGCCAGGCCCACGGACAAGAGGTCGGAGAGGGAGCCGCCGAGGCCCTCGACCATGTCGCCTAGGAGCAGGCTCAGCCGGTCGAGCTCGGCGTCGTGCCGGTGGTCGGGAGCCAGCGGCAGCGAGGTCTCCGCGACGACCGACCGCGTGGCATCCGCGATCGCGACGTGCAGCTTGCGGGTGGAGAAGTGCGCACCGGCGACGAGGCCGACTTGGCGGGCGAGCGAGACGAGGGTCGCCCGCCGCCCGCTCCGCGAGGTGAAGGACGTGTGGAGGACGCCCGTCGCGGTGAGCTCCTTGACGATGTTCGACACCGTCGCGGGGGAGAGGCCGGTCGCGCCCGCGAGCTCGATCTGCGTCAGGCGCCCATGCCGCTTGAGCGAATCGAGCAGACGTGCACGATTCGCTTCTCGCAGCGAGGACTGCGAGCCGGGCGGTGTTGACCGGCGAGCCACGGGGACACCCTACCGCGCGAGGCGCGCGTCCGGCCCCGGGCGGGTCAGGCGGCGTCGATGAGGCGGACGCGGACGATGTTGGTGGTCTCGTCGAGCTCGGCGACCTTCGGGTGGTCCTTGACGAAGTCCGAGAAGGAGCGGTGGCCGAGCGCCTTCTCGCTGAAGGAGGGGTCCATGCGCTTGAGCAGGTTCTTGACGGCCGAGAGGTGGACCCACTCCTCGTCGGTGCGCTCGTGCTCGAGCCGCAGTGCGCGGGAGAGGAGCTGTTCGACGGGGTCGACCGTCTTGCGTCGGCGCCGACCAGCGCTGGGAGCGGCCTCGGGTGCGGGTTCGGGGTGGGCGAGGGTCACACCCGGGAGCGCGTCGTACGCGTCGAACTGGTCGCACGCGGCGGCGAGCGACTTGGCCGTGGAGCCGGCGACCCCGACGGCGACGACATAGCGGCCGAGGCGCTTGCACCGCTGCGCGAGCGGCACGTAGTCGCTGTCGCCGGCGACGATGACGACGTGGGTGAGGTCCTCGAGGCGGAAGAGGTCCTCGACGGTGTCGACGGCGAGGCGGATGTCGGCACCGTTCTTCGCGTACGCCGCCGCCGGGAACAGCTGCACGAGGTCGACCGCCCGGGCGACGAGCTGCTGCCGGTAGAGCGAGTTCACCGGCGACGACCAGTCCGCGTAGGCGCGGGTGAGCACGAGGGTGCCGAACGAGGCGGCGTAGTCCATGATCGCGCCGACGTCGATCATCGCCGCCGCGAGACGGTCGGCGATCTCCTTCTCGTCGGGATCCGCCGTGATCCGCTGCCGGTCCCGCGAGTAGCTGTTGCGACCGTGCACCCGGTCGTACCAACTCATGACGATGTTGTCGAAATCGAGGTAGACCGCGACGCGAGGAGTGGAGGAATCCGGCATCCCCCCAGTCTTACAGCTTGGGGCCGCGAGGTGTTCCGGGAACCGTGTCGCTGAGGCCGAGGACGAAGTCGAGGATGTCGCGGGCCGTCGCCGTCCGCACCGGACCGCGCCCGAGCGCCCACCCGGCGTCGTCCGCGGAGAAGGTCGACCCGGCGACGGCGGCGCGCCGCTCGAAGGGCATGCGTGTGACGGCATACAGCGCCACGGCCCCGCTCAGGGTGGGCGGGAGTGCGACCGGGCGATCGCCCGCGAGGACGAGCAGGGCGCGTGTCGCGTCGACGAGGGAGCGGATGCGGCGGCGCCGACCGCCGCGGATCTCCGCCACCACCTCGGTGAGCGGTGTCCCCGCGGAGGATCCCAGACCGGCCTCGGCGAGGAAACGGTCGGCGTCGTCCTGAGATCGCGCGAGGCCCGCTGCGAGCGCGACGACGTCGGCGAGCGCCACTCTCCAGTCGCCAGTCACCGCGGACTCGTCCGTGCGCTCCCGGTTGCTGAGGGGCAGGTGGCGCGAGAGGTCGGACATGCGGTCAGCTTAGGCGGCGGCGGGCGCGATGTGACAGGCCGTCTTGTCACACGCGAGGCCCCGTCACGACAGGGGAGTAGGGTGCCCTGGAGGTCGGGACGTGCATAATGGCGTCGAATCGATGTGACCGTGAACATTCAGCGAGGGGCCCGATGAGCGACGATGCCGCCGGTCGGAGACCGAGTATCCGCGATGTCGCGCGCCTCGCGGAGGTCTCGCACCAGACGGTGTCCCGCGTCCTGAACGACCACCCCAGCATCCGGCCGGAGACGCGGGACCGGGTTCTGGCGGCGATGCGGGACCTCTCGTACAGCCCGAACCGCGCGGCCCGTGCGCTGGTGACGAGCCGGTCGCGGACCATCGGCGTGCTCGCGGCGTCGGCGACGCAGTACGGCCCGGCCTCCTCCATCGCCGCGATCGAAGCGGCCGCGCAGGCGCGGGGCTACTGGGTGTCGACGGCGAACATCGACCCCGGCGACCCCCAGTCCATCCCCGACGGCATCTCGCACCTCATGGCCCAGTCCGTCGAGGGCCTCGTCGTGATCGCGCCCCAGGTGCGCGTCATCCGGGCGATCTCCGCCCACGCCGTCGACGTGCCGTTCGTGACGCTGCAGTCCACCGATCCCGACGCGGGCCACTCCGTCGCCGTCGACCAGGTCGCGGGCGCCCGACTGGCCACACGCCACCTGATCGAACTGGGCCACCGCTCGATCTACCACCTCGCGGGGCCGCAGGACTGGATGGAGGCGGAGGCCCGCATGACGGGCTTCCTCGAGGAGATCAGCGCGTGGGACATCGCCACGACCGCGCCGATCCTGGGGGACTGGACCGCCGACTTCGGCTACTACGCCGGGCGCGAGCTGCTGCGGTACCGCGACTTCACGGCGATCTTCTCCTCCAACGACCAGATGGCGCTGGGGCTCCTGCACGCCGTGCGCGACGAGGGCCTGGACTGTCCGCGCGACATCAGCATCGTCGGGTTCGACGACATCCCCGAGGCGGGCCACTTCTGGCCGCCGCTTACGACGGTGCGTCAGGACTTCGCCGAACTCGGCCGCCGGTGCGTCGAGATCCTGCTCGACGAGGCGGGGTCCGCAGCGCTTCCCATGCTCACGCCGGAGCTCGTCGTCCGGTCGTCGACCGCGGCGGTCGCCCGACTCTGACCCTCTCGGCGCGTCGTGTTTGACATCGCCGCGGCCTTGGGTGCATAGTCTCCGATGTGAACGGTCACATGGCCGTCACCCGGCCGAGTGGATCGGACCGCGCAGGACAAGGGAGTCGGCAATGGCGTCGAAGGACGAGCGCTACGTGAGCGGGGTGAAGACCGAGGTGGCCGTCGCACGCATCCGCGAGCGAGTGGCATCCCTCCTGGTCGACCTGTCCCGCCGCGGCCTCGTCTCGGCCACGCTGTGCGAGCGCGTCCCCGACGCGGACCTCTTCGTCACCCGACCCGTGGACGCGGATGACGATCTCGCGCCCGAGCGAATGATGGTCCTCACCCTCACCGGCACCCCCGTCGCCGGGACGCCCGGCGGGGGCGGCGCGCGCCCCGCCGACGTCGCGCTCTACGCGACGGTGCTCCGCGAGCTCCCGGACACGATGGCCCTCGTCCACCTCGAGACCGGCCACGCGGCCGCCTGGGCGGCGCGCGGGCAGGAGATTCCCTGCGTCACCGCCCAGTCCGCCCGCGAGTTCGGCGGCACGGTGCCTGTCCTCGCCGGTCCGCGCGTCGACCCGGCGGCGCTCGTCGAGGCGCTCCGCGGCGACGGCGCCTCCGTCGTCCTCGTCGCAGGTCTCGGCGCCTTCTGCGCGGCCGGCTCCGCCCGCGAGGCGGCCCGTGTCGCGCAGGTGCTCGAAGGCGTCGCCCGCACCGCTGCACTCGCCGCGGTCGGTGGACCCATCGAGCCCCTCTCGCCCGAGACGATCGCGGACCTCTCCGGCCGCGCTCGCGACCTGCGGGAACCGATCACCGACGGCCGCCGGTAGCCCGATACCGGGCGCGGCCACCACCCACAGGACCCCGGCAGGGGTCATGCACCAACCGAACACCACGACACCGAAGTCAACGGGAAAGGAATCACAGTGAAACTAAAGAGGATCATCTTCGTCGGCCTCGCAGCCGGCGCCCTCGCACTCACGGCATGCGCCGGCGGCAACGGCGGTGGCACCAGCGGCGGCGGCAACGAGGGCGGCGGCGACGGCGGCCTGATCGGCGTCGCGATGCCGACCAAGAGCTCCGAGCGCTGGATCCAGGACGGCGACGCCGTCAAGAAGGCACTGGAGGACCAGGGCTACAAGGTCGACCTGCAGTACGCCGAGGACGACATCCCCACCCAGGTCTCGCAGATCGAGAACATGATCACCAAGGGCGCCGAGGCGCTGATCGTCGCCTCGATCGACGGCACGACGCTGACCGAGGCCCTGCAGAACGCGGCGGATGCCGACATCCCCGTCATCGCCTACGACCGCCTCATCAAGGGCACCGAGAACGTCGACTACTACGCGACGTTCGACAACGAGCTCGTCGGCAACCAGCAGGCGTGGACCGTCCTCAACGGTCTCGGCCTGACCGACCTCGAGGGCAACAAGCTGGACGACGCGCCTGAGGGGCCGTTCAACATCGAGCTGTTCGCCGGCTCGCTGGACGACAACAACGCGTTCTTCTTCTTCAACGGCGCGATGGACGTGCTGAAGCCCTACATCGAGGACGGCACGCTCGTCGTCAAGTCGGGCCAGACGAGCATCGAGCAGGCAGCGACGCTCCGCTGGGACGGCGAGACCGCGCAGAGCCGCATGGAGGACATCCTCACGGCCAACTACAGCGACGGCACGCAGGTCGACGCCGTCCTGTCGCCCTACGACGGCATCTCGCGCGGCATCATCTCGGCTCTCGCCGACGCCGGCTACTCCGTCGGTGAGGAGTGGCCGATCATCTCCGGTCAGGACGCCGAGGTCGACTCGGTCAAGGCCATCCTGAGCGGCGAGCAGTACGCGACGATCTTCAAGGACACCCGCGAGCTGGCCAAGGTCGCCGCGGACATGGCCGTCGCCGTGCTGAACGACGAAGAGCCCGAGACCAACGACACCACCACGTACGACAACGACGTCAAGGTCGTCCCGTCGTACCTGCTGGCCCCGGTCCCGGTCGTCAAGGACAACGTCCAGTCGGCACTCGTCGACACGGGCTACTGGACGGCGGAGGAGCTGGGTCTCTGACCCGGGTCCGCCACTGACCATCCGCGTCGGCGGCGAGGTTCGCCTCGCCGCCGACGCACCCCCATCCATCCCTCACGGAAGTCGGAGATCGTGACCGAGACCATCCTCGAGATGCGCGGCATCACCAAGACGTTCCCTGGCGTGAAGGCGCTGTCGAACGTCAACTTCGCCGTCCAGCGCGGCGAGATCCACGCCATCTGCGGCGAGAACGGAGCCGGCAAGTCGACGCTCATGAAGGTGCTGTCGGGTGTCTACCCGCACGGCACCTACGACGGCGAGATCCACTACGCCGGCGACGTCGTCGAGTTCAAGAGCCTGCGCGACAGCGAAGCGCGCGGCATCGTCATCATCCACCAGGAGCTCGCGCTCAGCCCCTACCTGTCGATCGCCGAGAACATCTTCCTCAACAACGAGCGCACGGGCGCCGGCGGCCTCATCGACTGGAACAAGACCAACTTCGAGGCGGCGAAGCTGCTCAAGCGCGTCGGACTGCGCGAGAACCCCACCACGAAGGTCAACCAGCTCGGTGTCGGCAAGCAGCAGCTCGTCGAGATCGCCAAGGCGCTCTCGAAGGAGGTCAAGCTCCTCATCCTCGACGAGCCGACCGCCGCCCTGAACGACGAGGACTCCGATCACCTGCTCGATCTGATCCTCAGCCTCCGCGAGGAGGGGATCACGTCGATCATCATCAGCCACAAGCTGAACGAGATCAAGAAGGTCGCCGACGCCGTCACGGTCATTCGCGACGGCAAGACGATCGAGACGATCGCGAAGTCCGACGTCACCGAGGACCGCATCATCAAGGACATGGTGGGTCGCGACCTCGAGCACCGCTACCCCGACCACGAACCGCAGATCGGCGACGAGCTGCTGCGTGTCGAGAACTGGACCGCGCACCACCCGCAGGACCCGACCCGTGTCGTCGTCGACGACGTGTCGATCACGGTCCGCGCGGGCGAGATCGTCGGGATCGCCGGCCTCATGGGCGCCGGCCGCACCGAGTTCGCGATGAGCCTGTTCGGCCACAGCTACGGCACCCGCATCTCGGGCAAGGTCTTCATGCGCGGCCAGGAGATCCGCACCCGCACGGTGTCGGAGGCCATCGCCAACGGACTGGCGTACGCCACCGAGGACCGCAAGACCTACGGACTGAACCTCATCGACGACATCAAGCGGAACATCTCGATGGCGTCGCTGAAGAAGCTCGAGAAGGCGGGGCTGGTCGACGACAACGAGGAGTTCGCCGTCGCCAACCAGTACCGCAAGAGCATGAACATCAAGGCGCCGACCGTGCTCGCCAAGACCGGGAAGCTCTCGGGCGGCAACCAGCAGAAGGTCGTCCTGTCGAAGTGGATCTACTCCGACCCCGAGGTGCTCATCCTGGACGAGCCCACCCGCGGCATCGACGTCGGAGCGAAGTACGAGATCTACACGATCATCAACAAGCTCGCCGCCGCAGGGAAGGGCGTCATCGTCATCTCGTCGGAGCTCCCCGAACTCCTCGGCATCTCCGACCGCGTGTACGCGCTGTCGGAGGGTCGGATCACCGGTGAGGTGCCGATCAGCGAGGCCACCCCCGAACACGTCCTCAAACTCATGACCATGGAGAAGCCCCGCTGACGGGGCAGGAGACACACATGTCCAACACCACTTCCACGGAGACCGCCGCCGGCGGCGGCATCCATCCGTCCGACAACCGCGTCACCCGCTGGCTGGCGACGGTCCTGTCCGACCTCGGCCGCAACGGCATCTTCATCGCCCTGATCGCGGTCGTCGTCCTGTTCGCGATCCTCACCGACGGCATCCTGCTGCGACCGCAGAACCTGTCGAACCTGGTCGTCCAGAACGGGTACATCCTCGTGCTGGCGATCGGAATGGTGATGATCATCATCGCCGGCCACATCGACCTGTCCGTCGGGTCCGTCGCGGCCTTCATCGGCGCCGTGTCGGGTGTGCTGGCGGTCGACATGGGACTGCCCTGGGGCGTCGCGATCATCCTGTCGCTCCTGATCGGTGCCCTCGTCGGCGCCTGGCAGGGCTTCTGGGTCGCGTACGTCGGCATCCCCGCCTTCATCGTGACCCTCGCGGGCATGCTGATCTTCCGCGGCCTCGCGCTCGTGGTGCTCGGCAACCAGAACATCGGCTCGTTCCCGACGGAGTACCGCGCGCTCGGCAACGGCTTCCTCGCGGGGCTGTTCGGCGAGTCCGACCCCGACCTGTTCACCCTCGTCATCGGTGGGGTCGCCATCGTCGCCCTCGCGGTGCAGCAGGTCCGCACGCGCCTCGGCCGCCAGAAGTACGACCAGGACGTCGATCCGCTCATCTGGTTCATCGCCAAGCTCGCGCTCGTCGCGGTCGTCATCGGCTGGTTCACCCTCGCGCTGGCCTCGTACAAGGGCATCCCGGTCACCCTGATCGTGCTCGCCGTCCTCGTGCTCGTCTACGGCATCGTGATGAACCGCACGGTCTTCGGCCGTCACATCTACGCCATCGGCGGCAACCGCCACGCGGCGGAGCTGTCGGGCATCAAGACGCGTCGGGTGGACTTCTGGCTCTTCGTGAACATGGGTGTCCTCGCCGCACTGGCGGGCCTCATCTTCACCGCGCGCCTCAACCTCGCCGGTCCCAAGGCGGGTGAGGGCTTCGAGCTCGAGGCGATCTCGGCGGCCTTCATCGGCGGCGCGGCGGTGCAGGGCGGTGTCGGCACGATCGGCGGCGCGATCATCGGTGGTCTCATCATCGGTGTCCTGAACAACGGCATGTCGATCATGGGCATCGGCATCGACTGGCAGCAGGCCGTGAAGGGTCTCGTGCTGCTGTTCGCCGTCGCCTTCGACGTCTACAACAAGCGTCGGGCAGGCCACTGAGATGGCGAAGAATCCACCCACGGGCGGCGACCTCGACCGACCCGGTCCGACGACCGCGCGGATCACGATGTGGATCTGCGGCGGCGCCGTGGGTCTCTACATGGTCGTGAGCGGCCTCATCGGTGCCCTGACCACCGGCTGAACCGGCCCGCTCACCGGCCGACCGCATCCCCTCTTCCCGACGCGGAGGAGGGGATGCGGTCGTTCACCGCTGACTCAAAGACTCGGGCGCATGCCCTATCTGGTCTCGCTCGTCGTACTGGCCGGGATGATCTTCGCGCTGGTTGACATCATCGCGCGCGATCAGAGCCTCGTGAAGCACATGCCCAAGACGGTCTGGCTCTTCGTCGTCATCCTGCTGCCGTTCCTCGGGACGGTGCTGTGGTTCACGATCGGTCGCGAGTACCCGCGGCGCGAGGTCAGTCGTCCGCCGCAGTTCGCCCCCTGGGCGAGCGAACCCGCCGCGCCGCCGGTGCGCGCGCACGAGTCCCGCTCGACCGAGCAGCAGCTCGCCGACCTCGAGCGCGAGATCGAGGAGGAGCGGCTGCGCGCGGAACTCGCCCGGCGCCGCCGTGAGCTCGGCGACCCGGCCTGAGCCGCGGCGTCAGCCGCGCGGGTAGACGACGCCGATCTGCCGGCGGATCTCGTCGAGCGTGCTCATGATCGCGACACTCTGCGCGATCGGGAGGATGTCGCCGTCGGTGCGCCCCTGCGCGATGAGCTGCTCGGCGTGAAGGGCCTGGAACTGCATGCCGCGGCCGTCGATCTCGGTGCGGAACTCCTCGACGAGCGCCCCGTCTGCCCCGAACACACGGAACGTGGTCGGCGCGTAGAAGACGCCGTCGATCTCGATGCGTCCCTTGGTGCCGACGACCTGGGCGGCGTTGGCGCCGGCCGCGCGCGAGGAGGTGAGGAGCGAGGAGACGCCGCCGTTCGCGTGCAGCATCGCGATCGCGACGTCGGTGTCGGCTCCGGTCGCGGCCAGCTGCGCCGTGGCGCGGATCTCGGCCGGTGCGCCCAGGACGTCCCAGGCGAACGAGACCGGGTAGATGCCGAGGTCGAGGAGCGCGCCCCCGCCGAGCGCGAGGTCGTTGAGACGGTGGCTCGGGTCGTCGGTGATGTTCTGGGTGTGGTCGGCGCTCACGAGGCGGACCTCGCCGATGACGCCGTCGGCGAGGATCTCGCGCAGGCGCACCATGTGGGGGAGGTAGCGCGTCCACATCGCCTCCATCGCCAGCAGACCGTGATCGGCGGCGAGGTCGCGGATCGCGACGGCCTGGTCGGCGTCGAGCGTGAGGGGCTTCTCGATGAGGACGTGCTTGCCGTGCTCGAGGGCGAGTGCGGCGCCCGCGAGGTGGTGGCTGTGCGGGGTCGCGATGTAGACGATGTCGACCTCGGGGTCGGCGACGAGATCCTCGTACGATCCGTGGGCGTGAGGGATCCCGTACTGCTCCGCGAA
The DNA here is from genome assembly GCF_024124465.1 of Microbacterium sp. CnD16-F. Classification (NCBI taxonomy): domain Bacteria; kingdom Bacillati; phylum Actinomycetota; class Actinomycetes; order Micrococcales; family Microbacteriaceae; genus Microbacterium; species Microbacterium sp. CnD16-F. The sequence goes on along the minus strand of NZ_JAMXSA010000053.1, from coordinate 847 downwards.
CGCCTGCGCGGAGTCGAGCCGGCGCGAGCCGACGGCGGTGACGGTGCGCCCCGCCGTCTTCAGGTCCGAGGTGAAGGCGTGCGCGATGCCGCCGGTGGCCAGGATTCCCCAGCGAAGAGAGGTCATCGCCCGAGCCTACCGGCGCAGCGTGCGCGCCGGATCTAGAGTCGGATCGTGACCCGTCCCGACGCCGCCGCCCTCGACCGGTTCCGCGAGCTGCTGCGGATCCCGACGGTGTCGATGCCGCCGGGGGAACCGGATGCCGAGGGTGCACCGTTCGTCCGCTTCCGGGACGCCGTCGAGCGGCTCTACCCCGCGCTCCACGGCGCGCTCGAGCGCGAGGTCGTCGGCGGCTACTCGCTGCTCTACCGCTGGCGCGGAGCGGATGCCGCGGCTCCCCTCGTCCTCATGGCGCACATCGACGTCGTGCCGGTCGTCGCGGACGAGTGGGACCGCGACCCGTTCGGAGCCGAGACGGTCGGGGCGGGCGACGACGCCGAGATCCACGCGCGCGGTGCGGTCGACGACAAGGGCGCTCTCGTCGCGATCCTCGAAGCCGTCGACGCCCTCGTCACCGAGGGGTTCACGCCGCAGCGGGACGTCTACCTCGCCTTCGGCCACAACGAGGAGGTCGCCGGCGACGGCGCCCAGGCCATCGTCGAGGTCCTGCGGCAGCGCGGCGTGCGGCCCTCGCTCGTGCTCGACGAGGGCGGCGCGGTCGTCGAGGGCGCGATCCCCGGGGTGCACGTGCCCACCGCCGTGATCGGCGTCGCCGAGCGCGGCGTCATGACCGTGCACCTCACCGCGCGGGAACTCGGCGGGCACGCCTCGACCCCGCCGCGCGACC
>NZ_JAMXSA010000052.1:0-18967 GCF_024124465.1 Microbacterium sp. CnD16-F | reverse complement strand
GCTTCGACCGCGCCGCCGGTGGCGAGCGCCCGCGTTTCGATCGCGCCGGTGGTGCGGAGCGCCCGCGCTTCGACCGCGAACGTGGCAGCGACCGCGGAGATTTCGATCGTCGGGGCCCCCGTGGGGCCGATTCGCGTCGGGATGGGCAGGATGTCCGCGGTTACGGCCGCCCCGAGCGCGACGATCGTGCGCGGTTCGGCCGGACCGAGCGCCCCCGCCTCGACCGCGCGGACCGTGGCAACGACCGCGGAGATTCCGACCGCCGCGCCCCTCGTGACGCCGGTAGCGGCCGTGACGCACGCGATTTCCGCGGTACTGGCCGTCCCGAGCGCCCGCGCTTCGACCGCGCCGACCGCACCGCGCGCTCGTTCGACGACCGGCCCCGCCGCGACGACCGGCCCCGCCGCGACGAGCGCGCGAACCGGTCGGATTGGACCCACGCGGCCGGAGGCTCCGCGCGGCGCGGCAGCGGCGCGTGGAGTGGCCGTGGGGAGAAGGCCGCCGAGAAGTCGAAGGCGCTTCAGGAGCACGTCGACGTCGTGCACGAGCGTCTCCAGGCCGAAGCGGTGGATGCCGCATCCGTCGAGCAGGCGTCGTTCGCCGACCTCGGGCTCGGCCAGAACATCGTGCGCACCCTCGAAGGTCTCGGCGCCACGAGCCCGTTCCCGATCCAGGCGGCCACAGTCCGTCCGATCCTCGAGGGCCGTGACGTCCTCGCCCGTGGCCGCACCGGCTCGGGCAAGACGATCGCCTTCGGTGCTCCGCTCGTCGAGCGTGTGCTGCGGGGCCAGGCCGGCAAGCGCCGCGCGTGGGGCCGTTCGCCGCAGGCGCTGATCCTCGCGCCGACGCGCGAGCTCGCGCTGCAGATCGACCGCACCGTGCAGGAGCTCGCGCAGAGCGTGGGCCTGTTCACGACGCAGGTCTACGGCGGCGTCCCGCAGGGCCGCCAGGTCGGCGCGCTCAAGAAGGGCGTCGACATCGTCATCGGCACCCCGGGTCGCATCGAGGACCTCGAGAAGCAGGGCAAGCTCGACCTGTCCGAGGTCGGGATCGTCGTCCTCGACGAGGCCGACCACATGAGCGAGCTGGGCTTCCTCGAACCGATGCAGCGGATCCTCCGCCTCGTGCAGGACGACGCGCAGAAGCTGCTCTTCTCCGCCACGCTCGACCGCGAGGTCGCTGCTCTGGTCGACGAGTTCCTCGTGAACCCGGCCGTCTACGAGGTTGTGGGCGAGACGCAGGAGACCAGCACGATCGATCACCGCGTCCTCGTGATCGACCACCGCGACAAGGCCGAGATCCTCACCTCGCTCGTCGACCGCGACGGCAAGACGCTCGTCTTCACGCGGACCCGTGCGTACTCCGAGATGCTCGTCGAGCAGTTCGAGGATGCCGGGATCGCCGCCGTCGCCCTCCACGGCGACCTCAACCAGGCCAAGCGCACCCGCAACCTGCAGCGTCTGACCGACGGCAAGGTGAACGTGCTCGTCGCGACCGACGTCGCGGCGCGCGGCATCCACGTCGACGACATCGACCTGGTCGTCCAGGCTGACGCTCCCGACGAGTACAAGACGTACACGCACCGCTCGGGCCGCACCGGTCGCGCGGGCCGCGCGGGCACGGTCGTCACGCTGATCACGCGTCAGCGTCGTCGGCGCATGACCGAGATGCTCGAGCGCGCCGAGATCGATGCGCCTTTCGACGAGGCGCGCATCGGCGACGACGTGCTCGAGGAGATCACGGGTCGTCAGGCCGCGAACGTCGACGCTTGAGCAGTGTCACTAGGGTGGGCGGATGCCGCTCGTCATCCGCCCGCTCGGTGATCCCGACGTCGACGCGGTCGTGTCCCTGTGGCACGACGCCGGCCTGACCCGCCCCTGGAACGACCCGCACCGCGACATCGCGCGTGCCCGCGCCGTCTGGCCCGACCTCCTTCTGGTCGCGGCGGACGGCGACCGCGTCGTCGGCTCGGTCATGGCCGGGTACGACGGACACCGCGGCTGGTTGTACTACCTCGCATCGGCTTCCGACCGGCGCGGCGAGGGGATCGGGCGGATGCTGGTGGCCGAGGCGGAGCGACGGCTCGAAGCGCTCGGCTGCCCGAAGGTGATGCTCATGGTCCGCGAGGGCAACGACGCGGTCGCCGAGTTCTACGACGGCATCGGCTACGCCCGCGACGCGACCTCCGTCCTCGGCAAACGCCTCATCCCCGACGACTGAGTCAGAACAGCATCGCGGCCGCCTGTTCGCGCGTCGCCGTCTTCATGACCGGACCCGTGGTCCGCACCGGGCCGAGCCCGCGCGGGGGAGCGTCCTCCTCTTCGAGCCTGCCGTGCAGTCCGTGCTTACGCAGCAGCGGACGCACCCGCGCGGACAGCCAGGACCGGTACCCCTTCGGCGCCGAGACCGAGACGCCGGGGTAGAGACCGCGGTAGGCCGGCACGAGGTCCGGGCACTCGCGTTCCAGCCACTGCCAGAACCACTCCTTCGCGCCCGGCCGCAGGTGCAGGGCGCCGAAGACGACCCGACGCGCACCGGATGCCGCGATCCGCGCGATCGCGTCGGCGAGCACGTCGATCCCGTCGGTCAGGTGCGGCACGATCGGCATGAGGAACACGGTCACCGAGAAACCGGCATCCGTCGCGGCCTTCACGGTGTCGAGCCGTGCCTGGAACGACGGCGCGCCCGGCTCGAGGAGTTGACGCAACGGTTCGTGGGGGATCGCGATCGACATGGCGATGTGGATCGGGACGCGGGTCGCGGCATCCGTCAGCTGCGGCAGGTCGCGGCGCAGCAGCGTGCCCTTCGTGAGGATCGAGAACGGCGTGCCGCTCGAGGCGAAGGCGTCGATGATGCCCGGCATCAGCCGATAGCGGCCCTCGGCCCGCTGGTAGGGATCGGTGTTCGTGCCGAGGGCGACCGGTTCGTGCCGCCACGACGGCTTGGCGAGCTCCCGCGCGAGCACCTCCGCCACGTTCACCTTCACGACGATCTGCGAGTCGAAGTCGGCCCCCGCGTCGAGGTCGAGGTAGGTGTGCGTGTTGCGGGCGAAGCAATTGTGGCTGACCACCCCGGCGGCGATGAAGTCCTCGGTGTCCGTGGAGATGTCGACGAGATCGCGTTCACCGACGTCCTCGATCGAGATCACCGTCAGATCGGTCGCGGTCTTCACGGCCGCGCCCACGATCGACAGTTTCCGCGTGATGGCGGGGCTGGTGATCCGGAAGAACCGATCCCGCGAGGGCAGCCCGCCGGTCACGCGGATCGCCCTCAGACCATTGGGCCGCACGGGCTCTCGGATGAAGCTGATCCCGAAGTGGTCGAGCGAGGTCGACACCATCTCGAGCAGCCGCTCGTCCGTGTTGACGATGCGGAGGATGCCGCGCGAGCACGAGCCCTCCGCATCGAAGATGCCGGACAGGAATCCCGCCCTCCAGGCGGACGAGGGTGCGATGGGTTCGACGATCAGCGTCTCGATCGTCTCGACATCGGCCTGCCGTGCCGTGTGGATCGCCGTCATCGGCCGCCGCACGTCCGTCGCCGGAGTGAACGCTCGCTCGTGCGTGAGAACTCCTGCCCGCTCCAGGAAGCGCCGAGTCCGGTCCAACGCGTCGACATCCGCCAACGCGAGGCGGAATCGGTGAATCACCCGGACCCGCTTCGCGTCGGTGTACGTGCCATGGAAGATCATCCCGTCGCCGCGGATCATCCCACTGAGGTATCCCCGTTCGAAGTCCGGGTCGGCGACGAAAGCGCTCTGCCCGCGCGGGGCGCCCATCCCGAACCCCTGCAGACGATTCCCCGTGGTCAGATGCGGACGACGGCCGGCGCCCGATGTCGTCCCCGTCACGTGCTTCCATCCGCGCTCGGTCAGGAACCGATGATCGCCACTCGCGATGATCTCCGTCCCGTCGGCGAGGGTGATCCGGTAGGCCGCTTTCCGGGTGTGCCAGACGGCGCGCACCGTCGTGGGGACGTAGCGCCGGTACGCACCATCCACGCGCGTCCCCATCAGGTCCTCGCCGACGCGCACGTCCCCGAGCCGCTTGTGTCGACCCTCGGCCGTCATGACCAGGGTCTCGGGATCCAGGCAGTACGTGCACGCATGCGAGCAGCCTCGATACGGGTTCACGGTCCACGAGAACGGCATCGCGGAACCGCTCGGCACGCGGTTCAGCGCGGACTTCGCGACCACCTCGTGGAACGTCATCCCGGCGAACTCCGGCGTCGTCACCGAGCGGACGAGACCGCCCATCGACTCGAGCCCGGGCAGGGCGGCCTCATCGACCGTCGAGATGTCCTGCCCCTGCCACCGCATCTCCTCAGTCGAACACATCTACGAGGGAAGAGTCAATGCCGCGCCCGGGAGAGTAGAACATCGAGGACGCACTCTCCGGCCTGGGACAATGATCACGTGTCAGAGTCGAGGAGCGCCGCGAGGCGGCGGGTGCTCCGTCGGCGACGCCAGCGCCGCGCGGTCGTCCTGCTCGCCCTCGTCGCGACGCTCATCATCGCCCTCGTCGTCGTCCTCCCGCGCGCCCGCGCCCCCGACGACGCCGTCGCCGAACCGGCATCCACCCCCGCTCCGCCCTCGTCCGCGCCGACGAGCACGCCGACGCCGACGCCGGAGACCCCCGAGGCCGAGCCGGCCTTGTGCGAGACGGATGCCGTGACCGCGGCGCTCGAAAACGGCTCCGACCGCGACGTGATCGCCGCGTTCGGCGGCGCCGAACCGTTCCGCGCGGCGATCGCCGACGGCGCGGCCCCCTGCGTCGACCTGCACGAGGCGGGGCGCCTCTGGGTGGTCGCGAACAAGCGGCATCCCCTCGATCCGATCGACTACTGGCCCACACCGCAGGCGCGCCCGCAGGACACCCGGATCGTGGCGGGCGGGTGGCTGCTCGACGAGACGGCGGCGGCGCTCGACGAGCTCTCGGCCGACGTGCGGGCCGCGGCGGGCACCATCGGGGTGAGCAGCGGGTTCCGCCCCTACGACTTCCAGGTCGACACCTACAACCGCTACGTCTCGATGCGCGGCAAGGCCGCCGCCGACCTCCGGAGCGCACGCCCCGGCCACAGCGAGCACCAGACCGGACTCGCCGTGGACGTCGTGGCATGCGACTCCGGATGCGGCGACCATGACGGCTTCGGCGGCACCCCGCAGTCGGACTGGATCGCCGAGAACGCCTGGCGGTACGGCTTCATCGTCCGCTACGAAGAGGGACGCACCGCGACGACGGGCTACTCCGCCGAGCCGTGGCACCTGCGGTTCATCGGCCGCGAGTTGGCCGCCGCCTACGCCGACGGCGGCTTCCACACCCTCGAGGAGTTCTTCGGACTCGAGCCCGCCCCCGACTACGGCTGAGGCTCGCCGCGGAACTCAGTCGCGCTCACCCTGGCATCCGATCCCACGGCGCGCGTACAGTGGAGGGTGGCGACGCCGCCCACGAGCGCAGCGTCGCGCCGACACGAAGGGGGTCCGCACATGGAGCGGAACATCTACGACGAGGACCACGAAGCGTTCCGCGACGTCGTCAAGGAGTTCATCAAGCGCTACGTCACCAACGAGAAGCGCGAACAGTGGGATGCCGCCGGCGAGATCGACCGGGCGACGATGCGCGCGGCCGGCGAGGCCGGTGTGATCGGGCTCAGCGTGCCGGAGGAGTTCGGCGGCGCGGGGATGCTGCAGGACTACCGCTTCCGCACGATCGTCAATGAAGAGGTCATCCGGGCCGGTGCGGGATCGCTCGCCGGCGCCTTCGGCATCCAGGACGACCTGGCCGTGCCCTACCTCGTGCACATGGGCACGCAGGAGCAGAAGGAGACCTGGCTTCCCCGCATGGCGACCGGTGAGATCATCGGTGCGCTCGCGATGACCGAGCCCGGTGCGGGATCGGACCTGCGCGGCATCTCGACGACCGCGAAGAAGACCGACGGCGGCTACATCGTCAACGGCGCGAAGACCTTCATCTCGTCGGGCGCCACCGCCGACATCTTCGTCGTGTTCGTGAAGACGGGCGAGGGCAACCGGCCGGACGCCTTCTCGCTGCTGCTGCTCGAGGCCGACATGGCGGGCTTCGACCACGGCAAGAAGCTGCACAAGATGGGTTTCCACGGCCACGACACGGCCGAGCTCAGCTTCACCGACGTCTTCGTCCCCGACGCGAACCTCATCGGCGGCGAAGAGGGCAAGGGCTTCATCCAGCTCATGATGAACCTGCCGCTCGAGCGCCTGTCGATCGGTGTCGCGGGCGCCGCGGCCGCGCAGGCGGGCGTCGAGTGGACGGTCGCGTACACGAAGGACCGCGAAGCCTTCGGTCAGCGGATCATCGACTTCCAGAACACCCGCTTCACCCTCGCCGACCTCGTCACGACCGTCGACGCGCTGTGGGCCTACGTCGACCGCGCGATCACCCTGTACGGCGAGAACAAGCTGTCCGCCGAGGATGCCGCTCAGGTCAAGTTCTGGGCCACCGAGCGCGAGTGGGAAGTGCTCGACGCCTGCGTCCAGCTGCACGGCGGCTACGGCTACATCATGGAGTACCCGATCGCGCGCGCCTTCCTCGACGCCCGCGTCCACCGCATCTACGGCGGCACGAACGAGATCATGCGCGACATCGTCTCGCGCCGGATCGCCGGCAAGCGCTGACCCGAGGACCTCGGCGGCGCGGGGCGACGAACCCGAATGCTGTCGTTAGCCGCGTCTTAGGCGCGGTTAAGGACGGCGGGGTGGGATCGGCGCATGCGCATTCGACACCTCCGCCTCGCTCTTTCGCTCGCTCTCGTCTCGGCGGGAGCCGTCGTTCTCGCGGGGTGCGTCGCCCCCGCCACCGACGAGAGGGAGGGGGAAACGGATGCCGCACGTCTCTCGACCTCGACGGCCAGCTTCTGGGACTCCTCCACCGTCCACTCGATCTCGGTCGACGTGGACGACGACGCGCTCGCCGAGCTGCTCGAGACGTACGAGAGCACCGGGGACAAGGAATGGATCGAGGCCACCGTCACGATCGACGGCGAGGTCTATGAGGGCGCGGGGCTGAAGCTGAAGGGCAATTCGTCGCTGAAGAGCGTCACGAGCGACGACGACCCGAGCGGCATCCCGTGGATCATCCGGCTCGACAAGTTCGTCGACGGCCAGAACCACGAGGGCATCACCGAGTTCGTCGTCCGGGGGAACAGTTCCGAGACCTCCTTGAACGAAGCCGTCGCGCTCGATCTGCTCGACCTGGCCGGCCTCGCCAGCGAACAGGCCGCGGCCACGCGGTTCACGATCGCGGGGTCGACCGCGCTGCGCCTGGTCGTCGAGAACCCGGGCGAGAGCTGGAACGACTCCACTCTCGGCGCGACCGCGCTGTACAAGGCCGAGTCGGGCGGGGACTACTCCTACCGCGGCGACGATCCCGAGTCGTACACGGACGTCTTCGATCAGGAGGCGGGCGACGACGACCTCACCCCGCTCATCTCCTTCTTGAAGTTCATCAACGACTCCGACGACGAGACGTTCAGCGCCGAACTGTCGGCGCACCTCGACGTCACGGAGTTCGCGACCTACCTCGCGTTCCAGGATGTCGTCGACAACTTCGACGACATCGACGGGCCGGGGAACAACTCCTACCTCGCCTACGACGCCGACACCGGCCTGATGACCGTCGTCAACTGGGATCTCAATCTCGCCTTCGGCGCGTCGCCGGGCGGTGTCGGAGCGGGCGGTGCCGGCGGGGTCGGGATGGCGATGCCCGACCGCGGCGACGCGGTAGCACCCGACCGCGGTGATGTGGGAGCGCCCGAGGGCGACGCCCGTGCGGATCGGCCCACCCTGCCGGGTGACGACGCGGGCGCGCAGATGGGCGGCGGCGGGGGTCGCGGCGGCTCGAACACCCTGGCCTCGCGTTTTCTCGCCGACGAGGACTTCCACGCGCTCTACGAGAGCGAGCTCGAGAAGCTGAAGGATCTCTTCTACGGCTCGGGCGCCGCGGAGGACATCCTCCAGACCTGGTCGGATGCGCTCGTGGCCGGTGCCGGCGACCTGGTCGACGCCGACGTCATCGCCGCGGATGCCGCGGACCTGACGGCATCCTTCGAGCGACTCGCGGACTGACCTCGGCGGCGTGAGGCGGGCCTACTTGGCGACGAGGGTCGTCTCGAAGCTGTAGAGGTCGGGGCGGTAGCAGTGGTGGCCGTACTCGAACGCCCGGCCGGAGTCGTCGAAGGCGACACGTTCCATCGTGAGGACCGGGCCGTCGGAGTCGATGTCACTCCTCGAGCTGCTCACGGGTGATGTCGGCGAAGTCCGACGGCAGGTAGTTCTCGAGCACCGCGATGGGGACGCCGTCGGTGCTGCGCTGCCGGCGCACGAAGACGACGTCGTCGCCCCGGCCGGATCGGGACCTCGCCGTGCGACCCGCGGCTCAGGCCTCCGACGCGACGGGATGCGGCTGCTCGCGCATGCCCCACGGCGAGCTGTAGCCCTCGGGTTTCGGTGCCGCGAGCAGGTCGAGGAACGGCTTCGCGTCGAACGCCTCCGGGCCGAGCACGCCCGTGCCCGACCAGGTGCCGCGGGCGAGCAGCTCGAGCGCGATGACGGGGTTGATCGCGGTCTGCCAGACGACGGCCTGCGAGTTGTCCTCGCGCATCGTCTCCTCGTTGTCAGCCACGTGGTACAGGTACGTCGAGCGGGGCTTCCCGTCCTTGCCGGTGCCCGTCACCCAGACGCCCGCGCAGGTCTTGCCGCTCATCTTGTCGCCGATCGTGGCGGGGTCGGGCAGGGCAGCCGCCACGACGTCGCGCGGTGAGACCTGCACGCCCTTCACCGACAGCGGGTCGGTCTTGTCGAGGCCGAGCTTGTTCAGCACCCGCAGCACCTCGATGAACTCGTCGCCGAGGCCGTACTTGAACGTGACGCGCTTGGCCTTCGTCCACCGCGGCATGAGGAGCACTTCCTCGTGCTCGACGTTGACGCACTCGACCGGACCGATGCCCTCGGGGAAGTCGAACACCTCCGGCTCGCTGAACGGCTCGGTGACGTACCAGCCCTTCCCCTCCTCGTAGATCACGGGCGGGTTCAGGCACTCCTCGATCGTCGTCCAGATCGAGAACGACGGCGCGAAGTCGTACCCGGCGACGACCAGGTTCGCCCCGTCGCGCACGCCCAGCTCGTCGATCTCGTCGAACAGCTCGTCCTCCGCGTACCGGGCGAAGACGTCCGACAGGCCCGGCTCGACGCCGATCCCGACGAGCGCCAGGCGCCCGGCTTCCTTCCACTCCTGCTCCTTGGCGAACTGCTCGTCGCCGAGCTTCACGCCCACTTCCTCATAGGGGCGTTCCGGATGCCGCTGCGACAGGCTCATCGCCATGTCGAGGTACGTCGCGCCGGCCGCGAACGCGCCGTCGAAGATCGGCATGACGAATCGCGGGTCGACGGCGTTCAGCACATGGGTGGCGGAGTGCTCGCGGATCAGGGATGCCACGGACTCGGCGCTCGAGGCATCCACCTGCGCCGCGGCGAACCGCTCGTCGCCGAGTTCCGCCACGAGCGCCTCGGGGCGGGCCGGGTCGTAGTCGGCGATGACGACGGCCTCGAAGAAGTCGCGGCGGCGGAGGATGCGGGCGGCGGCACTGCCGACGCCGCCGGCGCCGATGATGAGGATGCGCATGCGGGGTCCTTCCGGGCGGTCAGATGCCGCCGTCGATGGAGCGGGGGAGGGTGCTCGTGTCGTCGGGGACGAGCACGGGGGTCTCGCGGTTGAGGCTCTCGCCGCGGAAGAACCGCTTCGAGCGCGGGAAGAGGAACCACAGGAGCATGAGCACGACGCCGAGGCCGAGCGCGCCGATGCCGACGACGAAGGTCGATCCGACGCCGAGCAGCGTGCCCGAGTAGCCGTAGTCGGGGTTCAGCATGTCGATCGCCGACTGGATGAAGGCGTAGGTCAGCATGAGCGCGCCGAGGAGGGGGAACACGCCCTTGAACCAGGTGTCGCGCGCGGAGCGGAACAGGTCCTTGCGGAAGTACCAGACGCAGGCGTACCCGGTGATGGCGTAGTAGAACGCGATCGCGAGGCCGAGCGAGAGGATCGTGTCCTGCAGGATCGCGTCGCTGAGCGAGGTCATGACGACGTAGTAGACGCTCGCCACGACGCCCATGACGAGGGTCGAGAACGAGGGCGTCTTGTAGCGGGGGTGGACGTCCTTGAACTTCGCCGGGAGGGCGCGGTACACGCCCATCGCGAGCGTGCCGCGCGCCGTCGGCAGGATCGTCGTCTGCGTCGACGAGACCGCCGAGATGAGGACGGCGACCACGAGCAGCCAGCCCCACGGGCCGAGCAGCCCGTCCTTGATCGCGAGGAAGAAGTCGTCGGCGTTGTCGACGTTGCCGAGGCCCGTGCCGTCCTCGCCGATGCCGGCGTACATCATCGCCGCGATCGTGACCGAGACGTAGGTGACCAGCAGCAGCACGCAGGTGAGGAGGGCGGCGAGGCCCGGGATGCGCTTGGGGTCCTTCGTCTCCTCGTTGAGGGCGAGGCAGGTGTCCCACCCCCAGTAGATGAAGATCGCGAGCAGGATCGCCTCGATGAACCCGCCCCACTCGCCGAAGGCGAACGGGTTCAGCCACTGCCAGTCGAACGGGGTCGGGTTCGGGGCCGAGCCAGAGAAGAACTGGGTGAGCGCCGCGATCACGAAGACGATGAGGGCGAGGTACTGGATGCCGAGCAGCACGTTCTGGATGCGCTCGCCGATCTCGACGCCGCGCCACGACACGTACGTCATCGCGGCGATGAAGGCGACCGCGACGAGGACGATCCGCCAGTCGTTCGGCTCCTCGAACTCCTGGCCGAGGAGGGCCCAGAAGTAGATCGAGGCGACCTGCGCGAGGTTCGCCAGCACGATCATGCCCGCGATCGCGACGCCCCAGCCGCCCATCCAGCCCACCCATGGGCCGAACGCCTTCGTCCCCCACGTGAACGTCGTGCCGCAGTCGGGCACGTCGTTGTTGAGCTCGCGGTAGGCGAAGGCGATGAGCAGCATCGGGATGAAGGCGATCACGAACGCGATCGGCGCCTGCCCCCCGACGGCGAGGACGACGTAGCCGAGCGTCGCGACGAGCGAATACACCGGCGCGGTCGAGGCGAGGCCGATGACGGTCGAGCCCCACAGGCCCAGGGTGCCGCGTGCGAGGCCCTTGCCGTCCGGACGGGTCAGATGCACAGGCGTCGTGGTCACGCCGACCTCCTCAGGGAAAGCGATCCGCCTTCCCGCGGTCGGGTAACCGTGCGGCGCCGTCGCCGTCCTGAGCGGGAAGTGGCCTCACCCTAGCACCGGCGTTCCACGCCGCACGAGACCCGGTGTCAGTGCGCCGCAGGTGCCCGCGCGGGAGGGGGGAGGCTCAGACGCCCCAGGGGAACAGGGCCGTCAGGACCACAGCGGAGACCGCCCAGAAGACGAGCACGAACACCGTGTCGCGCGCTCGCCACGGCAGCAGGTACCGCTCGGTGCGGTCGCGGTGGGCGCCGAACGCGCGGGCGTCCATCGCGAGCGCGACCCGTTCGGCGTGCCGGATCGCGCCGGCCAGCAGCGGCACGACGTAGCCTGCCCAGCGGGCGATCGCGGCGAACGGCCCGCGCCCGCCGTGCGCGCCGCGCACCCGGTGCGCCTGCCGGATCACCTCGAGCTCGTACCCGAACCGCGGCACGAACCGTATCGCCGCGAGCGCGGCATAGCCGATGCGGTACGGCACACGCAGCTGCTGCACGGTCGCGCGCACGAGGTCGGGCCCCGTGGTCGTGAGCCCTGCGATGAGCCCGAGCGCGAGGATCGCCGCGAGGCGCGCCCCCGTCGCGAGCCCGACCTCGACGGCGCCCGAGTAGAGGGTCCAGGATCCGACCGAGAGGATCGGCGCGGTGCCGTCGACGAGGTCCCGGTCGACCCACAGTCCCAGCGACAGACCGATCGCGGACGCTCCGATCGGGATGCCGAGAAGCAGCAGCGCCGCGACCCGCACCGACACGCGGGTGCCGGTGAGGATCACGAGGTACGCGAGGGCGAGGAAGACGAGCGGGGTGACCAGATCGCGCGAGAAGACGAGGGCCACCATCGCCGGCAGGGGAGCTGCGAGCTTGGCGAGCGGGCCGATGCGGCCGAGCATGCCCCGGGCGGGGGCGCCGGTGTAGGGATCGGCGACGGCGGTCACGACGCACCTCCGCCCAGGGCCCGCAGCGACGTCACGCCGGCGAGCCCGGGATGCCGCGTCACGCCCCGCAGCGCCTCCTGCAGCGCCGGGCGGCGCAGACCGCTCTCGCGCAGGAGCGTCTCGTCGGCGAACACGTCGGCGGTGGCGGCATCCGCTCGGATCCGACCGTCGTGGACGACGACCGTGCGATGCGCGTACTCGGCGACCAGCTGCATGTCGTGCGTGACGACGACGATCGTCGTGCCCGCCTCGTTGAGGTCGCGCAGCAGCCGCAGCAGTTCGTCGGCGCGGGCGCGGTCCTGCCCGAACGTCGGCTCGTCGAGGGCGAGGATCGGGGCTCCCGCGATGAGCGCCGTCCCGACCGAGAGGCGCCGCTTCTGGCCGCCCGACAGCAGGAACGGGTGCACGTCGGCCTTGCCCTCGAGGCCGAAGCGCTCGAGCATCGCGGTGGTGCGCGCGTGGATCTCGGCCTCGCCGAGTCCGCGTCCGCGCAGGCCGTGAGCGAGCTCATCGAAGACGGTGTGCGCGATGAACTGGTGCTCGGGGTTCTGGAAGACGAAGCCGATCCGGCGCGACAACTCGCGCAGGCCGGTGCGCGACGCGTCGACCCCGTCGACCCGCACCGTGCCGCGCGGCGGCGGGATGACCCCCGCCATCGCCTGCACGAGCGTGGTCTTGCCCGCGCCGTTCGCTCCCACGACGGCGACGAACTCGCCCGCCCGCACCGTCAGATCGACGCCGTGCAGCACGGTGCGCCGCCCGCGCCGGAGGGTGAGCCCGCGCACCTCGACCGCGGTGCGCTCGTTACTCCGGACGGATGCTGCCGTCGGCATGTCATCGGACACCGACGGACCCATCGATCCGGAGAACGGTCCGCCGCGGGCGCGACCGGGCGCCTCCGCCGCCTCGAGCGCCTCCGTCAGCTCCGCAGGGGTCAGCGGCGTGCGGGGGAGGTGCCAGCCGGCCCGCCGCAGGGCGAGGGCGGCCATCGTCGAGACCGGGAGCCAGACGCCGATCGCCTCGAGCTCCTCGGCGCGCCCGCGCAGCACCGCGTCGACGGTGCCGTCGGCGACCGTGCGGCCCTCCGCGTCGAGCACGACGACGCGGTCGGTGAGGCCGACGGCGGCGTCGAGGTTGTGCTCGACCAGCAGGATCGAGCGACCCTCGGCGGCGACCGCGCGCAGCGCGTCGTAGACGTCCTCGATGCCGGCCGGGTCGAGGTTCGCGGTGGGTTCGTCGAGGACCAGCAGCTCCGACCCCATCGCCAGCGCGCACGCGATCGCCAGGCGCTGCTTGCCGCCGCCGGACAGCCGGTCCGGGTTCTCGCCGCGGCGCTCCCACAGTCCGACCTGGCGCAGTGCGGCTTCGGTGCGCGCGAGGACGTCGGCCACCGGCATCCGCAGGTTCTCGGGGCCGAAGGCGACGTCGTCGAAGACCGTGCCGGTGATCAGCTGCGCGTCGGGGTCCTGGAACACCATGCCGACGTGGGCCGCGAGCTGTGCGACGGGCGTCGTGGCCGCAGCGAATCCGCGCACAGCGACCTCGCCGGTGAGGGTCGCCGGCACCGCCTGCGGGATCAGGCCGTTGGTCGCGAGGGCGAGGGTGGACTTGCCCGAACCGCTGGGTCCCAGCAGCAGGACGACCTCGCCGGGGGCGATGTCGAACGCGACGGATGCCGGGATCGCGGCATCCGCTCCCTCGTGGGTGATCGCGACTCCACGCACGCGCAGCAGCGGCGTGGGCGGCCGGTCGTCGCGGGGCGCCTGCGCCGTGGTGGGGTCGGAGGCGGCAGGGCTCACGGACGGTCCAAACGAGGAGGGCGGGTCGGCCTGAGCTTAGCCTGCCCTAACTCCTCGCGCCACGCCCGCGCGGCGCAGGCTCTCGCCCACGCCGAGGCCGGCCGCCGTCCACACGACCGGACCGGCGAGCGCGATGACGAGGTAGGCGATCTGCGCCCACGCCGCGAGCTTTCCGAGGTTCGCCGCGTAGAACACGACGACGGCGACGAGGACCCCGATGGCGAGAGCGGCGGCGAAGAAGCGCCACGCCCCCCACGAGCGGTACCGCGTCAGCGCGGCGACGCCCTCCTGGATCGCGCCGAACAGGAGTGCCGTCCCGAGGAACCGCCCGATCCACGCCGGGTTGACGGCGCTCGCGACGAGCGCCGCGAGCACGTGCGTCGTCAGGGCGACCAGCGGTAGACGGAACACCTGCTGCGCGATGATCCCCGGCAGCACGTGCGACCCGAGCACGAGGCCGTAGGCCCACGGTGCGGCGGCGAGCACGAGCGGGGTGATCGCCCCGGCCACGCCGCCCAGCAGACCCGTCGCGACTCCGAGCGCGGCGCACACCAGCAGCACGCGCGTCGAGAGGAGTGTGCGGGTCACGGATTCAAGGCTATCCGCGCCCGAGAGGGCCCCGGCCGTGCAAAATCAGGCGCGACGACGCCGCTTCGTCAGTCGGACGGTGGGCAGCGGCGGGGCCGGGATGCGCTCGTCGCCGTGGGTGACGACGTGCCCGAAGCGAGGGCTGTCGGCCTCCCACTCCTCACGCGCGGCGACGATCTCCTCGTGGCTGCGCCCGACGAAGTTCCACCACATGACGATGTCGCTCTCGAACGGCTCGCCGCCGAGCAGGAACACCGTGACGTCGGTGGGCGCGCCGATCTCGATCCGCTCGCGCCCGACGCCGAGGTAGAGCAGGTCGTTGTCGCCGAGGGCGA
The DNA here is from genome assembly GCF_024124465.1 of Microbacterium sp. CnD16-F. Lineage (NCBI taxonomy): Bacteria > Bacillati > Actinomycetota > Actinomycetes > Micrococcales > Microbacteriaceae > Microbacterium > Microbacterium sp. CnD16-F. The sequence continues at coordinate 4,061 of NZ_JAMXSA010000052.1, read as the reverse complement.
CGGGCTCGTCGGCGGAGTGCACGAGCGGCGCACCGTCGACCCCGACGATCGCGTGCTCCCACGCGGGGTTCAGCGGGATCCGGATGCGAGCACCGGCCGGGATGAAGACCTCCGCGCCGACGATGGGCGTGTACATGGTGGCGGGGGAGCGGATGCCGGCGAGCTCGCCGACCACGACGACGGCCGCCGCGCCCTCGCCGAGTTCGACGATCGGCAGATCGGTGTGCCGCTCGAAGTCCGGCCCGCCGTGCCGGCGCGACTCGGGCAGGGCCACCCAGAGCTGGAGCGCGTCGGTGACGGACGGCTCGTCGCCCATCGAGTACTCGGAGTGCGCGATGCCGGCGCCGCTCGTCATGATGTTCAGCTGTCCGCGCTTGATGACGACGTCGGAGCCGATCGTGTCGCGGTGCCGCGTCTCGCCCGCGAAGGGCCACGTCACCGTCTGCAGCCCGATGTGCGGGTGCGGTTCGACCCGCATCGTCGTGACCTGCGGCCCGAACCGGTCGAGGAAGCACCAGGCGCCCACCATCGGCAGCTCGCGCTGCGGCAGCGCGCGGTGCACCTGCATGCCCCGCACCCCGCCGAGGGGCACCTCGCGCGAGGTCAGCAGGACGGAACGCGGGCCGTCGCAGGATGCCGGGGCGTCGACGGTCTCGGTGGGATCGGCGTCGAGGCGGGTCATCCGGTCACTCCGCGTCGGGTGAGACGACGGTGAGGCCGGGAACGTCGTTGCTCTCGAGGTACCCGGCGACGAACGGGCACGTCGGGACGACCTCGGCGTCGCGTCGCGCGAGGTCGGCGAGCGCCTCGGAGACGAGGATCTTGCCGAGACCCTGGCCCTTGTAGGCGGGGTCGACCTTGGTGTGGGGCATGACCGTGCGACCGGCGTCGTCGGTCGTGATGAGCGTGTACCCGGCGACCGCGCCGTCGACGTGGATCTCGTAGCGGTTCTTCTCGTCGTTGCGCGTGACCGTCGGTGCGGCGTCGTGTGCCACGGGGACCCCCTCTGTCGTGTGGGTCAACCGTATGCGGCCCGTGCGTCTTCCCGCCAGGACCCCACGCCTCCGCCCGTGCCGTTCGTCGCGCCGGTCGGGCCGCTCGTCGCAGCGGCACCCGTCCGAGCGGGGAGGCGCGGCATCCCTCTTCTTACCCTGTCGTGTACGCAAAGACGCGCCCTGAAGGAGTCGCCCATGTCTGCACCGTCGCGCCGTGGCAAGGCCGCCACGCTCGAACCCGATCCCTCCCTTCCCCCCGTCGCCCTCACCGAGGAGCAGAAGACCAAGGACGGCCGCTGGACGCCGCTGAAGATCGTCGTCTGGGCCGCCATCGCCCTCGCCGGCGGTCTCGGCTGGACGATGCTCGCGATCGTCCGCGGTGAGACCGTCAACGCGATCTGGTTCGTGTTCGCGGCCGTCGCCACCTATCTCATCGGCTATCGCTTCTACTCGAAGGTCATCGAGAAGCACCTGCTGCGGCCCGACGACCGTCGCGCCACGCCCGCCGAGGTCAAGCAGGACGGCAAGGACTACGTCCCGACCGACCGTCGGGTGCTCTACGGCCACCACTTCGCCGCCATCGCCGGCGCGGGCCCGCTCGTCGGTCCCGTCCTCGCGGCGCAGATGGGCTTCCTCCCCGGCACGATCTGGATCATCGTGGGCGTCGTCCTCGCCGGCGCCGTGCAGGACTACACCGTCCTCTTCTTCTCGATGCGCCGCGGCGGTCGCACCATCGGCCAGATGGCCCGTCAGGAGCTCGGCCGCATCGGTGGCACCGCCGCGATCATCGCGTCGCTGCTGATCATGCTGATCATCGTCGCGATCCTCGCCCTCGTCGTCGTCAACGCACTCGGCGAGAGCCCGTGGGGTGTCTTCTCCGTCTCGATGACCATCCCGATCGCCCTGTTCATGGGGCTGTACCTGCGGTACCTCCGCCCCGGCAAGGTCACCGAGGTCTCGATCATCGGCTTCGTCCTCCTGATCGCTGCGATCGTCGCCGGCGGCTGGGTCGCCGAGACGGCGTGGGGACAGGAGTTCCTGCAGCTCGACCGCACCGTCATCGCGTGGGGCATCATCATCTACGGCTTCATCGCCGCGGTCCTCCCGGTCTGGCTGCTGCTCGCCCCGCGCGACTACCTGTCGACCTTCATGAAGATCGGCGTCATCGTGATGCTCGCCGGCGCCATCGTGCTCGTGCGCCCCGAGATCACCGTGCCGGCGGTCACCGACTTCGCGCTCGAGGGCACCGGGCCGGTGTTCGCCGGACCCCTCTTCCCCTTCCTCTTCGTGACGATCGCGTGCGGTGCCCTCTCGGGCTTCCACGCGCTCATCTCGTCGGGGACGACGCCGAAGCTCGTCGAGAAGGAGCGCCAGACGCGCTTCATCGGCTACGGCGGCATGATCATGGAGTCCTTCGTCGCGATCATGGCCCTCGTCGCCGCGATCTCGATCGACCAGGGCATCTACTACGCGATGAACGCGTCGGCCGCGGCCACGCAGGGCACCGTGGAGGGTGCGGTCGCGTTCGTGAACTCGCTCGGCATCACCGGGGTGAACCTCACCCCCGAGATGCTCACGAGCACGGCGGCGGCGGTCGGCGAGGAGTCGATCGTCTCGCGCACCGGTGGTGCGCCGACCCTCGCGCTCGGCCTCGCGCACATCATGCAGCAGGCCCTCGGCGGCCCCGCGATGATGGCGTTCTGGTACCACTTCGCCATCATGTTCGAGGCGCTCTTCATCCTCACGGCGGTGGATGCCGGTACCCGCGTCGCGCGCTTCATGCTGCAGGACTCGATCGGCCACTGGGTCCCCAAGTTCCGCGACGTCTCGTGGCGTCCGGGCGTGTGGATCACGACGGCGATCATGGTCGCCGGCTGGGGAGCGATCCTCATCCTCGGCGTCACCGACCCGCTCGGCGGCATCAACACGTTCTTCCCGCTGTTCGGCATCGCCAATCAGCTCCTCGCCGCGATCGCGCTCGCCGTGGTCCTCGCGATCATCGCCAAGCGCGGCCCGTCGTTCGTGAAGTGGCTGTGGATCGTCGCCCTGCCGCTCGCGTTCGCCGCGGTCGTGACGATCACCGCGTCGGCCTACAAGATCTTCTCGCCCAACCCGGCGATCGGATACTGGTCGAACCACTTCCGCTACCGCGACGCGCTCGCCGCCGGCGACACGACCCTCGGCACCCCCGAGGTCATGGGCGCCGTCATCCGCAACACCTTCGTGCAGGGCACCCTGTCGATCGTGTTCGTGACGCTCGCGATCATCGTGATCATCGCCGCGGTGGCGGTCACGATCACCGCGATCCGCCGCGGCGGCGGCGAGAACCACGAGGACGAGCCGGTGCCCTCACGCCGCTTCGCCCCGGCCGGCTTCATCGCCACTCCGTCCGAGCGCGAGCTCGACAAGCAGTGGGAGCCGATCCTCGCCGACGAGCGCGCGGCGAACCGGCACTGAGGGGGCCCCGGAAATGAGTACTCCGACGGATGCCGCGGTCTCGCCGATGCGAGCGATGCTCGACCTGATCGTGCGGGCGGGCCGCGGCATCCGCTGGTACATGACCACCCTCATGGGCGACACGGCCTACGCGACGTACGTCGCGCACCACCGGCGCGCGCACCCCGGGGAGGAACCGATGACCGAGCGGCAGTTCTGGCGTCAGAAGATGGACGACCAGGACCGCAACCCGGGCGCCCGCTGCTGCTGACGCCCGCGATCTAGGCTCGTCGCATGACCGATGCCGTCGTCCTCGCCGCCCTGCTCGGCGTGGTCGGCGGCATCGTGCTGTCGGCCGTACTGCTGCTCGCGCGACGCTACGCGCGCGGCGCGGGCGGGCTCGGCAGCGAGGCGGAGGAGGCCACCTACCGCGCACTGCACCAGGCGAGCCTCGCCGCCCCCTACCTGCGCGGCGGGCTCGACACCCCCGACGTCGCCCGCGCCGCGAAGCACCTGCGAGCCGTGCTCGGCAGCCGCGCCGTCGTGCTCGTCGTCGGCGACGTGATCGTCGCGCGCGACGGTCAGACCGAGGGATTGGATGCCGCGGCCCGCCGCATCGCGGCGCAGGTG
>NZ_JAMXSA010000051.1:0-19068 GCF_024124465.1 Microbacterium sp. CnD16-F | reverse complement strand
CGACGACGCGCGCGACCACCGTACGTTCGCGCCGCTCATCGCCCGGCTCGAGGAGATCGCGCCGGGGGTGCAGCTGCGCGAACCGGGGCTGTGCGCGCTGCGGGTGAAGGGTCCGGCCCGCTTCTACGGCGGCGAGGCGGGCGCGGCGACGGCCCTCACCGGCGCGCTCGCCGAGCTCGGCGTGCTCGACGTACGTGCTGGCGTGGGCGACGGTCCGTTCACGGCGGAGCAGGCGGCGCGGGCGACCGGCGCCGACACTCCGCTGCGGATCGTGCCGCCGGGGGGCGCGGCCGGGTTCCTGTCCCCGCTGCCGGTGTCGGCGCTCGAGGACGAGGGCATCGCGAGCCTGTTCGCGCGTCTCGGCATCCACACCCTCGGTCAGCTCGCCGCGCTGCCGCCGCAGCGGCTCGTCGAACGGCTCGGTCCCCGTGGGGCGCGGTTGCATGCGCTCGCGTCGGGGCTCGATTCGCAGCCCGTGCAGCCGCGCACACCCCCGCCCGAGCTCGAGCGCGAGGTGAGCTTCGAGCCGCCGCTCGAGATCGCCGACCAGGTCGCCTTCGGCATCCGGCTCGCGGCGGAGCAGTTCATCTCGGGGCTCGGCGCCGTCGACCTCGTCTGCACGGAGCTCCGGGTCGCGCTGACAGGCGACCGCGGCGACCACAGCGAGCGGGTGTGGCTGCATCCGGGGGCGTTCGATGCGGCGGCCGTCGTCGACCGGGTGCGCTGGCAGCTCGCCGAGCGCGGTCTCAAGAGCGCCGTCGCGAAGGTGCGGATCGCGCCCGAGAAGGTGGATGCGGCATCCCATCACGTGAAGGGACTGTTCGGCTCGGGTCCCGAAGAGCGCGTGCACTCGGCACTCTCGCGCGTGCAGGCGATGCTCGGGCACACCGGCGTCGTCACCCCGCAGGTCGGCGGCGGGCGCTGGCTCGCCGAGCGGCAGGTGCTCGTGCCGTGGGGCGACCGCGCGGTCATCGCCGAGCGGGCACGGCCGTGGCCGGGGAGCCTGCCCGATCCGCTGCCGGCGACGGTGTTCCCCGAGCCGGTGCCGGTCGCCGTCATCGACCGCGACGACGACATGGTCGCCGTCGACGGCCGCGGCGAGCTGACGGCCGAACCGGTCGCGCTGATCCTCCCCGGGGCGCCGGACGCGTCGGGGGCGCGCAGGCCCCGGCATCCGCGTCGCATCGCCTCGTGGGCGGGACCGTGGCCCGTCATGGAGCGGGGGTGGGATGCCGCCCGCGCCCGTCGCGCGCACCGGTTCCAGATCGTCGACGAGGCGCAGACGGCCTGGCTGCTCGTGTGCGAAGAGGGTGTCTGGCACGCCGAGGGCAGGTACGACTGATGGGCTGGGGTAACAACCCCTCGGTGTCGTGGTCGGAGATGGAGCGGATCCTCAGCGACCGGCGCCGGCCCGAGGGCGCGCCGGCGGGCACCGACGGCGGCGACAGTCCGGCGTGGTCGCACAAGCGCGGCAAGTACCGTGCGCCCGAGATCGAGCGCCCGCGCAATGCCGTGCCGTACGCCGAGCTGCACGCGCATTCGTCGTTCTCCTTCCTCGACGGGGCGTCGTCTCCCGAGGACCTCGTCGAAGAGGCGGAACGCCTCGGTCTGCATGCCCTCGCGATCACCGACCACGACGGGTTCTACGGCATCGTCCGCTTCGCCGAGGCGGCCGAGCACCTGCAGCTGCAGACCGTCTTCGGGGCCGAGCTGTCGCTGGGGCTGCCCGGTCCGCAGAACGGCGAGCCCGACCCGCACGGCACGCACCTGCTGGTGCTCGCCCGGGGCGAGGAGGGCTATCACCGGCTCGCCGCCGCCATCACGCACGCGCAGCTGTCGGGCGGTGAGAAGGGACGCCCGGTGTACGACCTGCACGACCTCGCCGACCGGGCCGGCGGGCACTGGCAGGTGTTGACCGGATGCCGCAAGGGCGCCGTCCGGCAGGCGCTCGCCGCCGACGGGCCGGCCGCCGCGGCGTACGAGCTCGATCGGCTCGTCGACCTGTTCGGGCCCGAGCGGGTCGACGTCGAGCTCATCGACCAGGGGGCGCCGACGGACTCGCGCGACAACGACGTGCTCGCCGCCCTCGCCGCCGAGCGCGGGCTGCCGGTCGTCGCGACGAACAACGTGCACTACGCCGTGCCCGAGAAAGTGCACCTCGCGGCGGCGGTCGCGGCGGTGCGGGCGAACCGCGGGCTCGACGAGCTCGACGGCTGGCTGCCCTCGCACGCGAGCGCGCACCTGCGCTCGGGAGCCGAGATGGCGCGGCGGTTCCGGCGGTATCCGGGGGCGGTCGAGCGCACCGTCGAGCTCGCCGACGCGCTCGCGTTCCCGCTGCGGCGCGCCAAGCCGGCGCTGCCGAAGATGCAGGTGCCCGAGGGGCACACGCCGATGACGTGGTTGCGGCACCTCGTATGGAAGGCGGTTCCCCGCAAGTACCCGGATGCCACCGACGCGAACCGTGCGCGCATCGAGAAGGAACTCGGCGTCATCGAGCAGAAGGACTTCCCGGGGTACTTCCTCATCGTGCACGGCATCGTGCAAGAGGCGCGGCGTCGCGGCATCCTGTGTCAAGGACGGGGGTCCGCCGCGAACAGTGCCGTCTGCTACCTGCTCGACATCACGGCGATCGACTCGATCTTCTACGATCTGCCGTTCGAACGGTTCCTGTCGGCGCTGCGCGACGAGGAGCCCGACATCGACGTCGACTTCGACTCGGATCGGCGCGAGGAGATCATCCAGTGGGTCTACGAGACGTACGGGCGCGAGCGGGCGGCGCAGGTCGCGAACGTCATCCAGTACCGGCCGAAGAACGCGGTCCGCGACATGGCGAAGGCGCTGGGGCATTCGCCCGGCCAGCAGGATGCCTGGTCGAAGCAGGTCGAGCGCTGGGGGGCAGTGCTCGACACCCCGCCCGACCATGACATCCCGGAGCGGGTGATCGAGTATGCGGGGGAGCTGTTGAAGGCGCCGCGGCATCTCGGCATCCACTCGGGCGGGATGGTGCTGACGGATCGTCCGGTCGGTGAGGTCGTGCCGATCGAACACGCGCGCATGGAGAACCGCACCGTCATCCAGTGGGACAAGGACGACGCCGCGTGGATGGGGCTCGTGAAGTTCGACCTGCTGGGGCTCGGGATGCTCGCCGCCCTGCAGTACTGCTTCGACATGATCGCGGCGGCGACGGGGGAGCAGTGGGACCTCGACGCGATGCCGAAGGAGGAAGCGGCGGTCTACGACATGCTGTGCCGCGCCGACTCGATCGGGGTGTTCCAGGTCGAGTCGCGTGCGCAGATGGGACTGCTGCCCCGCCTGCAGCCGCGGAAGTTCTACGACCTCGTGGTCGAGATCGCGCTCATCCGGCCGGGGCCGATCCAGGGTGGGGCGGTGCACCCGTTCGTGCGGCGCAAGCTCGGCGACGAGCCGATCACCTACGCGCACCCGAAGCTGAAGCCTGTGCTGGAGCGGACGCTCGGCATCCCGGTGTTCCAGGAGCAGCTCATGCAGATGGGCATGGCGATCGGTGACCTCTCGGGGGAGGATGCCGACCTGCTGCGCCGCGCGATGGGATCCAAGCGCGGGATCGAGCGGATCGACTCGCTGAAGAAGAAGCTGTACGAGGGGATGGCGCGCAACGGCCTGACCGGCAAAGCCGCCGACGACATCTACGTGAAGATCCAGGCGTTCGCGAACTTCGGTTTCGCCGAGAGCCACTCGCTGTCGTTCGGGCTGCTCGTGTACGCGTCGTCGTGGCTGAAGCTGCACTATCCGGCGGCGTTCCTCGCCGCGTTGCTTCGCGCGCAGCCGATGGGCTTCTACTCGCCCGCGACCCTCACCGCCGACGCCCGCCGGCACGGGGTGGAGGTGCGCCGTCCGGACCTGCACGCGTCGGGGGTGGACGCGGGGCTCGAGCCGGTGGACGGGGGCGAGGCTGGGGCGGAGGTCGGCCGTCGCGCGGGGATCGGCCGTGCCGCGGAGGTCGGCCTTGCCGCGGAGATCGGCCGTGCCGCGGAGGTCGGCCGTGCCGCGGAGGTCGGCCGTCACGAGGACGTCGGCCGTGCCGCGGAGATCGGCCGTCACGAGGACGTTTCGAGCGGGATTCCTCCTCGGGAGCGCAGATCTCCGCTGGAGGGCCGGGATTTCGAAGGGCGGGATGCCGGGGGTGCCGGCCCGGGCGACGGCTCCGATGCCGGGCACCGCCGCCCGCCGACGGGCCGGGACTCGTGCGCCGACCGCATCCAGCCGCCGGTGCCGGAGTTCGACCGGTCGCTGCCGGACGACTCGGCGGCGCATCGGCGGGACGGCAACTTCGCGGTGCGGCTGGGGCTCGCCTCCATCACGGGCATCGGCGTGCCGTTGGCGACGAAGATCGTGGCGGAACGCGAGGCATCCGGTCCGTACCGTGACCTGCGTGACCTTGTGCGTCGCACCGGCGCGACGGCGGCGCAGCTCGAGGCGCTCGCGACGGCGGGTGCGTTCGAAAGCCTCGGGATCACGCGGCGCGAGGGCATCTGGCTGGCGGGGGATGCCGCGCAGGACCGGCAGGAGTTCCTCGAGGGATCGCTCGTGTCGGTGCAGCCGCCGCTGTTCCCCGACCAGTCGAGCTACGACGTGCTCGCCGCGGATCTGTGGGCGACGGGCGTGTCGGCCGACGACCATCCGCTGACCCACTACCGGTCGCAGCTCGACGCGCGCGGGGTGATCACCTCACGCGGCATGCGCGAGCACGAGGTCGGTCGGCGCATCGAGGTCGCGGGTCTGGTGACGCACCGGCAGCGGCCGGCGACGGCATCCGGCATCACCTTCCTCAACCTCGAGGACGAGCACGGCGTCATGAACGTGATCTGCTCGGTCGGGGTGTGGAACAGGTACCGCCGCATCCTGCGCGACAGTCCCGCCCTCATCGCGCGCGGCATGCTCGAGCGTTCACCCGAGGGCGTGACGAACCTCGTGGCCGACGCGTTCGAGGACCTGCGGGTCGGGGTGCAGCACCGGTCCCGGGACTTCCGGTGAGCCCTGCCCGGTGCCCGCCGGTCGCCCGCCCAACGCGCGCGTCGCGCCCGTCGCCCGCCCAACGCGCGCGTCGCGCGCATCGCCCGCCCAACGCGCGCGTCGCGCATCCGCCGAATCACCATCCGCGTGCCGAGACACCACCCGAAGGCGCGGATTCGGGGGGTGATTCGGCGCGCGAGTGGTGACTCGGCGAGGGGGCTAGCGGGACAGCAGCTCGGCCCGGATTCGCTCCGCCACCGCCTCGCGGAGCGGGCGGACCGCGTCGACGTCCCACGACTCGGGATTCGGGAAGGACCACTCCAGGACTTCTCCCCGCGGATCGGCCGGCAGCGTCAGGCCGGGCTTCATGAGGACGACGACGTCGGCCTTGTCGAGGTCGGTGGGTGTGACCGACCGCGGCACGCGCGCCGAGATGTCGACGCCGATTTCGGCGAGCGAGGCGGCGACGGCGTCGTTCACTTCGTCGGCGGGGGAGAGTCCCGCCGAGGTCGCAGCGAACCTGTCGTCGGCGAGTGTCTCGAGGAGGGCGGCGCCGAGCTGGGATCGTCCGGCGTTGTGCTGGCAGATGAACAGGACGGTGGGGATGCGGGTGTCGCTCATGGTGTCTTTCGGGTCGGGTCAGCTCGCGGCGAGCCGGGGGGCGAGTTCGGCGATGCGCCGCTCGAGTTCGTCGTAGGCGTGGTCGAAGGCGTCGTCCGTCCCGATGCGCACGGGGTCGGGGATGGACCAGTGGAGGTCGCCCGGGACCTGGAGCTCTTCGTGCGCGTTGTCGCACACGGTGATGACGAAGTCCGAGTCCCCGAGGACGGCGTCGAGGGCCTGCGGGGGAGCGTCTCCCAGCGGGAGGTCGTGCCGCTCGGCGGCCGACACCGCCCCGGGAGCGATGTGCTCGGCAGGATGCGTGCCGCCGGACGCCGCCGGGATGCTGCTGCGCGCCGTCCAGATGGCCGCGGCGAGCTGCGAGCGGGCCGAGTTCGCGGTGCACACGAACACGACTCTGCGCGCGCGAGCGGTGCGTCCGGGCGTCAGGTCGGCAAGTGCCGTCTCGGTCAGCCGGACGTAATTGCGGCGGCGGTCGCCCTCCGAGCGTGAGCGCGTCACCATCCCGACCGACTCGAGCGTGCGCAGGTGGTGCGCCACGAGGTTGGACGGCATCCCTAGCGCGACGGCGATCTCGGTCGGCGACAGATCGCTCAGCGTCAGCAGATCGACGATGCGCAGGCGCGACGGGTCTCCCAGCGCGGCGTGGCGAGCCGCCCGGTGCACCAAATCTTGCTCAGCGTTCATTGACTCAATATTGACTGAATCATCCATCTCGGTCAAGATGAGGACGTCATGGAAGCCCCCTCATCGCTCCACCGCCGTCCCGCTCTGCCGCGACGACTCCTCGCGGAGTTCCTCGGCACCGCTCTGCTCGTCGCCGTCGTCGTCGGGTCGGGTGTCGCGGCGCAGCGTCTCTCGCCCGACGACGTCGGCCTGCAGCTGCTCGAGAACAGCCTCACGACCGCTCTGGCTCTCGCTGTCCTGATCCTCATGCTCGGTCCGGTGTCGGGTGCGCATTTCAACCCGGTCGTCAGCCTCGCCGACTGGTTCGTCGGGCGTCGCTCGCGCACCGGGCTTCCCTTCCGTGAGGCCGGGCCTTACGTGGCGGCGCAGATCACCGGTGGCGTCGGCGGCACGCTCCTCGCGAGCGTCATGTTCGATGCCGCTCCCGCCTTCTCGGGCAACGAGCGGGCCACGGGTGGGCACCTCGTGGCGGAGGTGGTCGCCACGGCCGGACTCGTGCTGCTCATCTTCGCGCTCGCGCGGACGTCGACCCCTGCGGTGATGGCGGCGGCCGTCGGCGCCTACATCGGCGCCGCCTACTGGTTCACGAGCTCCACCTCGTTCGCCAACCCCGCCGTGACCGTGGCGCGTATGTTCACCGACACGTTCGCCGGGATCGCCCCGGCATCCGTCGCTCCGTTCGTGCTCGCGCAGGTGGTCGGCGCCGCCGTCGGTGTCGGCCTGCTGCTCGCGCTCTACCCGTCCGCCCGTGACGCCGCGGGCGACGTCGTCGTCCCCACCCGACCCGAGACCACCCCCCTGAGAGGCATCCCATGCACCTTGTCGCCATCGGAGGAAGCGACGCCGGTATCTCCACCGCGCTGCGCGCCCGCGAACTCGACCCCTCCGTCGAGGTGACCGTCGTCGTCGCCGACGCCTACCCGAACTTCTCGATCTGCGGCATCCCGTACTACTTCTCGAGGGAGGTGCAGCCGTGGCAGTCCCTCGCGCACCGCACCCACGCCGACCTCGAGGCCACGGGCATGAACCTGCGGCTCGACACTCTCGCCACCGCGATCGACGTCGACGGGCGCCGGCTCACGGTGCGCGATGCCGACGGCACCGAGTCCGCGATCCCGTACGACGCCCTCATGGTGGGGACGGGGGCCTCGCCGTCGACGGCAGGTATCGCCGGGCTCGAGGAGCTCGGGCCGGAGGACGGGGTGCACCTGCTCCACTCCATGGGCGACACGTTCGCTCTCGAGCGCTACCTCGACGAGCACGAGCCCGAGTCGGCGATGATCGTCGGCGCGGGCTACGTCGGGCTCGAGATGGCCGAGGCGTTGACCGCCCGAGGGCTGAGGGTCACCCAGCTGCAGCGCGGGCCCGAGGTGCTCTCGACGCTCGACCCTGAACTCGGTGCCCTCGTGCGCGACGAGCTGACGCGCCACGGCGTCGACGTGCACACCGACACACGCATCGAGGCCGTGCACCGGGACGGGACGCGCCTCTCGGTGACCGGCTCGCGGCACGGCGCGCCGGTGAGCCACGCCGCCGACCTCGTGCTCGTGGTCGTGGGGGTCCGGCCGAACACCGACCTGCTGACGAATGCGGGTGCGACGACCGGTGCGGGCGGCGCGGTCGTCGTCGACGAGCGGATGCGGACCGGCCTGCCGCACGTCTGGGCGGCCGGCGACGGGGTCGTGACGCACCACCGGCTGCTCGGCGTGACCTACCTTCCGCTCGGAACCACCTCGCACAAACAGGGGCGCGTCGCGGGCGAGAACGCGATCGGCGGTGACGCGAGGTTCGCGGGCAGCCTCGGCACCCAGGTCGTGAAGGTGTTCGACCTCGTCGCGGCACGGACGGGACTGCGGGATGCCGAGGCGTCCGTCGCAGGGTATCGGCCGCTCAGCCACACCGCCGTCGCGGACGATCACAAGCGGTACTACCCCGGCGCCACGCCCATCAGCATGCGGATCACCGGCGACGAGCGCGACGGTCGCCTGCTCGGTGCGCAGCTGGTCGGGACGCGCGGAGCCGAGATCTCCAAGCGCGTCGACACGTACGCGACCGCGCTGCATCACGGGATGAGCGTCGCGGCGATGAGCGAGCTCGACCTGTCCTACACGCCGCCGCTCGGGTCGCCGTGGGACGCCGTGCAGATGGCCACCCAGGCCTGGGAGGCCCGGGCGCGCGCCGCGCTCGCCGTCTGACCCGGCCGCGAGGCGCGCGTGCGCGCGAGGGCCCCGGCGGTCCGGGCTTCCGCCGCCGAATCACCACCCGCGTGCCGAATCACCACACGATGGCGCACAGTCGAGTGGTGATTCGGCAGCGGGGTGGTGATTCGGCAGCGGGGTGGTGACTGGGCGACGAGGAGGCAGCGCGGTGCGCTTCGGCGAGGAGGAGGGCAGCCCGGTGCGCTTCGGCGAGGGGGAGGGCAACCCGGCGCAGCTCAGCGAGTCGCCGCGCGCCGCCGCTGCACCGCGTCGACCGTGACGTCGACCACGACGAACGCGGCGAGCGTCCAGCCGACGAGCGGCAGCGCGAGACCGATCAGCACCCCGCCGACGACGACGGCGGTGACGCCCCACCAGGGGGCGCCGTCGAGCACACCGCGGCGGGGCGGCATCCCGACCCGTGCGGTCTTGGTCGGGCGGCGCTTCACCCACATCACTTAGCCGAGCAGCACCATGCCGGCGATGCCGACGGCCAGCAGCAGCATGACGATCTGGTTGGCGAGGCCGAACATCGTGCCCGTGTGGAAGAGCAGCTGACTCGCGGTCACCGCGACGGCGAGCCGGACGAGCGACAGGTGGCGTCCCGCGAGGGCGGTGCAGACGGCGACCGAGAGCACGAGCGGTACGGCGACGCCGAGCCACCCCGGCATGGTGCCGCCGGCGGCGACGTGCGAGAGCGGTGCGGCCCACGTGGCGACGGATGCCGCGACTCCGCCGCGAGCGACGCGGGGGAGACGGGAGGGGCGCACGCGTCCATCACCTCAGGAGTGTTCCTGCCGAGATTGCAACCCCTGGGATCGCGTCGGCCCGCGCCCGTACCGTGAGGGGACGATCGAGGGTCGGAGGCCACCATGTCGAACCAGGCACAACGGAACGCAGCGATGCAGCGGAAGCAGATGGGCTCGGGCGCGTTCATCGCGATCTTCATCAGCCTCGTGTTCCTCGTCGTCGCGGCGGGCTTCGCGATCCTCGGGGTGCTGTTCATCACCAACCCGATGCCCGTGATCGTGCTGGGTGTCCTGATGCTGATCGGAGCCGTCGTGCTCCTCGCGACGAGCGGCGCCTGCATCGTCGCGAGTGTGCAGGCGATCGCCCGCCCGGCGAAGGCGAAAGCGCGCGTCGACCGCATGGCGTGACGAGCTGACGCCGATCGGTGCGAGGATCGGCGGATGCTGGCTGATGTGCTCGAGTTCGTCGGCGAGGCGGTCGTGGGAGTGCGCGAGGCTCTCCGGGGCCCGCGCTTCATCACGGTCGCTTCCGGTTGATCGACGGCGCGGCGGACGGGATGGCGCGCGGCGAGGAGATCTCGGCGGAAGCGATCGTCGATCACCGCACCATCACGCTCGGCGAGCTCGAGCTGACGGGCGTCGCGGTCTCATCGCAGGCGCTGCGGATCTCCTATCTCGACGACATCGACCAGCGCGCGCACGTGGTGCGCGTCGAGTTCGACGGCGGCGCCGGGGAATGGACGATCCCGGCATCCGTGGATCTGCGGAGACTCCGCAAGCGCATCGGCGCCTCGTTCTGACCCCGGCCCTGACGCACGAGAGCCCCGAACCGATCGGTCCGGGGCTCTCGGGAAGTTCTGGCTCAGACGGCCTGCGCGAGGGCGAAGCCGACGGCGCCGTCCTCTTGCACGCGGGCGTCGAGGATGCGGTCGTCGAGCGCGACCGCGGCGGCCGGGTCGACGAACACGCGCGCGCCGTCGCTCTCGACGACGGTGTCGCCCTCGGCGGGGGCCGGGGCGAGGGAGAGGGCGTACCCGTTCTGCGGGTCGGCGGCCTCGGCGATGCGGAGTCCACCGGTCTCGGTGGGGATCTGCGAGGCGAGGTTCTTGACGGCACTGCTGGCGTTCTCGGTGAGAGTGAGCATGATGCTCCCTTCCGTGGATTGCGGGCGTGAGCCGGCCACGATTCCGAGAATCGGCTCGTCCTGCAACCGCTGACACACCTTGCCCCGGCACTCACACGGTTTACGGAGGTTCGCGGGATCATCCGCCCGGCGTACGCGGATCATCACGCGGGCCGATTCCCCGCGGCGGGCTAGCGGCTTGGCTGGAGTCATGACTCACCTCACTGCATCCTCGTCGTCCCGTCGTCTTCGTCTCGCCGCCGCTGCCGGCCTCGTCGCACCGCTCCTCGCACTGACTCTCGCCGCCTGCAACCCGATGGACGTGCTCGAGAAGGTGCACTCGGAGGAGTTCGACGACCGCGCGGCCGCTGAGAAGGGCTGGGTCGGGGTCGCCATGCCGGAGTGGATCCCGGCGGATGCCACGAAGATCAAGAACACCGCCACGAACGACGAGACCAATTCCGTCATCGCCGTCGAGGGCGGTAGCGCTCCGGAGGGCTGCGAGCAGAAGGAGCGTCTGGCGCTGCCGTTCGATGACCGTTACGGCGAGCTCGGCGAGCCGCTGCCGACGGAGGTGTTCGCATGCGAGCCGTACGAGGTCGTCCAGACCGAGACGGGGTGGCTCGGCTGGTTCAACGCGCGCGAGGAGAATCAGACCCCCGACGACCTCCGGTGAGACACTGGAGCCGCGATCTCTCGGGGAGGCAACGATGGGGCGGATGAGGATGCCGATGGTCGGCGCGTGTACCGGTGCGCTCGCCGCCGTCGCGGTGCTGCTGCTCGCGGGGTGCGCCCCCGAGCCGGTGCCGACACCCACGGCATCCGTGTCGTCTCCGGCGCCGACCGGGTCGGCGCCGTCCCCGTCGGTAACGCCCTCCGCATCGCCGTCGCCGAGCGCGACCCCGACGCCGAACGGTCCGCCGGCGACGCGTCCCGTCGAGCCGCCGACCGGCACCGACCCGGATGCCGCCAGCATGAGCGCCGCGCAGGCGGGAGAGTTGTGCGCCGCCGAGCAGCGGAACGGTTTGGGTGCGGGCGACACGCAGGTCGGGGATCCGACGGTGTACGAGCGGACGATCGACCCGCAGTGGTACGTGACGATCCTCGCCGAGAACGAGTTCGGGCAGTACTACCAGGAGTGCGTCCTCGGAGGCTCCGCCGACGACCCCGAGTGGTCGGTCGTGCAGCAGACGCCGAAGGATCAGCTCACGAAAGCGCATATAGAGCAGATGCGCACCGAGAACGAGGGGTTCGACGAGGACCGCTGACCGCCGGATACGGTGAGGCATGGCCATCACCGTTTTTCCGCCGCGCGACTTCGCCCTCGACGGGCAGCGCTGCCGCGTGCACGTGTACGACGTCGTCACGGGCACGGACCGCATCGTGTTCGAGACCGACGAGATCCTGCTCGAGGCGCCGAACTGGGCGCCGGAGGGTCTGCTGTTGAACGGCGCGGGAAAGCTGTGGTCGCTCGAAGCGGATGCCGACGCCGGCGACCTCAGCGAAGTGCCGCTCACCGGCATCCCGCCCATCAACAACGACCACGCGCTGGTGCCGGGGACATCCGACATCCTGCTGTCGGCCAACGACGGCCAGATCTACCGTGCGCCGCGCGCCGGGGGAGAGGGCGTGCGAATCACGGACCCGAACGACCCGTTCATGCACTTCCTGCACGGGGTGAGCCCGGATGCCGCGTGGATCGCGTACACGGCGCTGTCGATCGACGACGGGCGGGTGCTGTCGGCTGACCTGCGCACGGCCCGGATCGACGGGTCGGATGATGAGGTGCTCACGACGGGCGAGGTCGCCGACGGCAGCGAGTGGGCGCCGGACGGATCGTGGATCTACCTGAACACCGAACAGTTCTCGGAGACGCCGGGGCACGCCCAGATCGCTCGGATGCACCGCGACCGGTCGCAGCTCGAGCAGCTGACGTTCGACGACCGCGTGAACTGGTTTCCGCACCCGTCGCCAACGGGCCGGGATGCGGTCTACATCAGCTTCCCGCCGGGGACGCAGGGGCACCCGGCCGACCTCGAGGTCGAGCTGCGCCTCGTGCGGAACGGTCACTGGCGGCATCCCGAGACCGTCGCGACGGTCTTCGGCGGTCAGGGGACGATCAACGTGAACAGTTGGACCCCGGACGGGTCGCGGTTCGCGTACGTCGACTATCCGGTGGGGTCTTGATAGGCAAGTAGTAACTTGCCTATACTCGCGGCATGGGCGACGTCTACAAGGCACTCGCCGACGAGACGCGTCGGATGATCCTCGACGACCTCGTCGAGCGTGACGAGCAGACGCTGTTCGAGCTGTGCGTCCGTCTCGCCGAGCGGGGTGTGACGCCGACTCGGCAGGCGGTTTCGCAGCACCTCGCCGTCCTCGAAGAGGCGGGGCTCGTGCACAGCGAGCGTCGCGGCAAGTTCAAGTTCCACACCATCGACACCCGGCCGCTCGCGCAGATCGCGGAACGCTGGCCCCCTCCGTCAGGAGAATCATGAAGATCCAGACCGTCAGCGTGTTCGTCGACGACCAGCAGCGCGCGCTCGAGTTCTACACCGAGAAGCTCGGTTTCACGGTCGCCGCCGACGTCCCGATGGGGGAGTTCCGCTGGCTGACCGTCGTCGACCCCGCCGCGCCCGAGGGCACGCAGCTGTCGCTCGAGCCGAAGGGGCACCCCGCGGTGGTGCCGTTCACCGACGCGCTGCTCGAGGACGGCATCCCGTTCCTCGTCCTCGGTGTCGACGACGTCGCGGCCGAGTACGACCGGCTGCAGGGGCTGGGCGTCGAGTTCACGCAGGCGCCGATCGATCACGGGCCGGTCGTGACCGCGGTGTTCAGCGACACCGTCGGCAACCTGCTGCAGCTCGCGCAGTACAAGGGCTGAGGTCGGCGGCGTCCGGGTCGGGGTGGCGTCCGGGTCCAGGCGGCGGGCGGGTCGCGGCGTCCTGCGGGGTTCGGAGAGCGTTCGGGCGGGGGCATCCTGCGCCGAATCACCACCCGACTGCCGAATCACCATCGAGGCGGGCGCATTCCCGTGGTGACTCGGCACGCGAGTGGTGATTCGGCGCCGAACGGGGGCCGGCTCAGCGGCCCGCTCAGAACGCGATAGCCGCGAACCGCTCGCCGATGAGGCGGTGCGCCTCGGGGCTCGGGTGGAGGCGGTCGGGGAGCGGGTGGGTGGCGGCATCCGCTTCGCCGTAGAGGGCGAGTCCGTCGACGAGGTGCAGGTTCGGGTCGTCGCGGTGGGCGTGCACGTCGGCGAGGGCCTCGCGGATGACGCGGAGCGTGAGGCGTCCGCCGGCGGTGTCGCCGTGGGTGCCCACCGCGCCGAAGAGCAGGGTGCCGGTGGCGAAGGACTCGGGCTCGATGATGCCGGGGCCGGGAGTGTCCTCGTGGATGCCGCACCAGATCGGCGTGATGAGGTGCAGGGGCGTGTCGGGGTGGCCGTCGCGGATCGTGTCGAGGAAGCCGTGGATCGCCGGGACGAACGCGCGCAGACGCATCGCGTCAGCGTTCACGACGTTGATGCCGAGCGCGACGCTGATGACGTCGGCGGGAGTGTCGCGGATGACGCGCGCCATGAACGGGTCGACCTGCGCGCTGCCGCCGACGCCGAGGTTGCGCAGGTCGAGTCCGGCACGCCGAGCGGCGAGCGAGACCCAGGTGGAGCTCGGCTGCGTCGCGTTGGACCCCTGGCTGATCGAGCTGCCGTGGTGCACCCAGCGCGGCCGCTCGGACGTGTCGGGCGAGGCGGGCGCGTCGGCGCGCAGCGCGAGCAGTTCGATCGTCTCGTTGTGCGGCAGCCAGAGCTCGACGAGCTTCTCGCGCGGGTCGAGTCGGTCGACGGTGATGCGCTGGACGGGTCCTTCGACGAGCTGACGGATGCCGGTGGCCGGATCGGTGTCGACGGTGTCGCCGCCGTCGAGTTCGACGCTGTCGTGCAGGGCGCCGTCGATGCGGACGTCGACGCGTCCGCCCGGGCGCGAGAGTCCGCGCAGGGTGGCGCGGGTCGCGTGCAGGTCGAGCTCGAGGCGGGATGCCGCAGTGCGCACCGCGACGCGTGCGCCGGCGGGTTGCGCCTCGACGCCGAGCAGTTGCGGCTCGGGGTACTGGGTGCGGACCCAGGCGGGCAGGCGGTGCAGGCGCAGGCCGCGGGTGGTGGGTTCGAGCTCGGCGAGTCCGCGGACGGTCGTGGTGTCGAGGGCGATGTCGATCATGCGGGGTCCTTCGGAGTCCAGGTGCGGAGGGCGCGGTCGAGGGCGTCGAGCGCGCGGTTCCAGGAGGTGTCGGTGGCTTCGTCGCGGTGCGCGAACGACGAAGCGGCTTCGAGGGCGAGGTAACCGGCGATGGTGGCGCTCGCGAAGCGCACCGCGTGGACGGTCTCGCTCTCGGGCAGGGCGTAGTCGCCGAGCGATCCGACGACGAGCGCCGAGATGCGGGATGCCGCCGGCTCGGTGATCTCGTTGCGTTCGACCGGCTGCGAGATCATCGCCCAGCGCGCTGGGTGGGCGAACGCGTAGGTGCGCTGCGCGTTCGCGAGGTCGCGGAGGGTGGCGGAGTCGCCGATGGTGTCGGCGAGCTCGTGGAAGACGGCGGCTTGGACGGCGCTGCGGAGCGCGGCGAGGTCGCGGAGGTGCGCGTAGAGGCTGGCGGTCTGCACGCCGACGCGGCGTGCAAGCGCCGACATCGAGAGCGCGCCCGGTCCGTCGGCGTCGATGAGATCGAGCGCCGCCCGGGTGAGGGCGTCGGGGGAGAGGTTCGCACGGGGCACGAGGAGTAAACCTACACCCTTTAGGTTTAGGCAACTACCAAGATCGACGAGCGATCTCCGCCGCGCGGGGGAGGTGTGCCGCGTTGCTCGCCGCCTACCGTCGATGAAGAGGGAGGGAGCCCCGCGTGACGACGCAGAAGAACGAGACCCCGGTCGTGGTCTGGTATTTCATCGGTGCGACCTTCGCGGGCGCAGTCCCGAACCTGTTGTTCCCGGGCCTGGATGCATGGGTGCGGATGCTGTTCATCATTGTGGCGCTGGTGCTGATCTCGGCCGGCTTCGTGCAGTTGCGGCGTGAGACGGGCTGGGGTGCCAAGCCTAAGGGCGACGAGCCGCCAGCCGGATCGTCCTCGGACGCCTGAGCGCGTCAGGCGCCGGTCTGAGGCAGTCTGGACTTCGTGAACTGACCGAGCGCCAGCAGCAGCAAGATGACGGCGGCACAGGCGAGCCAGCCCGGCCAGCTCAGCGGTGACGCCGCAAGCGGCTGCAGGTCGGGCGTCGATACGAGAAACGCGAAGCCCGCGGCGGCGTTGAAGGCGCCGTGGCCGAGGACGGCGGGCCATACGTTGCCGGAGCGCAGGCGAAGCCAGCCGAGCAAGATGCCGAAGCTGAGGCATCCCATCACCATCAGGGCGACGCCGAATACGTTGGGCTCGGCGAAGTTGTAGCCGAGCAGGATGATCGGCGAGTGCCAGAGCCCCCAGATGACTCCGGTGATGAGGAGTGTCGGCCAGATGCCGAGCGGGCGCAGAGCGGAGAACAACCAGCCGCGCCAGCCGAGCTCTTCACCGAACGCGAGGAACGAATTGATCACCGCGCCGACGGGGATGGAGACAAGCTGAATGACGACGAGGACGCCGACCGGGAGTGCGATGTTCGGCGCGCCGGCGGCGTCGAGCTGAGCCTGGAGGGCTGCGGCGAAGCCCGAGAAGTTCACGAGGTCGAGCTGCAGCGCTCCGGTCGCGGCGGCAATGAACGTTGCGAGCACCGGTACGAGGACCGAGATGCCCAGGGCAATCGCCGAGCAGGCCGAAGAAGCGACCGAGCGGCTTGATCGGGACGAGGGCGAGCATGCGCCAGGCGCGCCGTCCGGCTGAGCGCCGCAGAAACAGCGTGACGATGAGTGCGGCGACGGCCGGCGTGAACATCATCACCGGCAGGAGCAGCGGTGCGATGGGGGTGGCGAGGCCGTCACCCGTCCAGAGGGGGATCGTGACGAGCCAGGCGAGTCCGCACGCGATGACGGTGAACGCGATGACCGCGGGCCAGGGGACGACGGTGCTGGGGCGGCGCATGCTGATATTGGTCATGGAATTGCTCCTCCTCCGCCTCCAGGACGGGGTTGGGGTCTCTCGCGGCGCACCTGGCGTCCGTGAGCATCCCGGCCGCGGCGCGGTCGGAAGGATAGGCTCGCTGATTCGCGATGCGGGCTCAGCGGCCGAAGCCTCGATAGCCGTCACGCCGATGGGTGCACGGCCAGGTCTCGAGAGGGGCGTAGGTCTGCCTAGCCCAGTAAGGGCGGCCGATATGATGGGCAGCCTTCGCGCGCACATAGACGCGTTGACGCCCCTCCGGAAGTAATCGGTCTGCCAAGCTCAAGGCATGGGGTGGAAAGAATTCGCGGCCTCGGTCATCAGCGACCTCCTGGGCTGGGCCGAAAGTCAAATACACACATGATCGATCCAAGCGCCGACGATGGCGCGCTCGCCCGCACGCTCAACGCCGAGGGCGTCAGGACAGCCACGGGTAAGACCTGGTACGCCTCCACCGTCCGCGCCACCGTCACGAGCGAGACGGCGCGAGCATTGGAGATCGCATGATGCCCGGTGCCTGTGACCTCGGTGCCCATTACAGTTGTGCAGATGGAGGAACGCCGTGACGTACGCGCTTGAAATCTCGACCTCCACCCCTAGGGCGGGGCGTCGGTTTGAGCCGGTCCGGGAGCGAGAGCTGCATCGGAACGCGCTTGCCGCCGCTGAAGCGCTACCCGGCGCTGCGCGGGGTCTCGTTGTCGTGCCCGAGTTCGCGGGGCCGATTGGTATCCCCGACTTCACAGCCTTCGTCGGAGACATTGGGCGCATCCGGGACCGTAACGCCTTGGGTGTCGCTCCCGTGCTAACCGAGTTCGAAACAGGCCTTCTATCCGCTTCCCATGTGCGGCGAGGATCCAGCGCCGAAGATCTCGCTGCCGTGCTTGGCTGGCCGCTCCCCACGGTTGCCGACCGGTTGCGGGGACTCGTGAGGCGCGGAGCGCTGACTGAGACCTCGCCGGGTCGCGTCGTCCGTCCGTCACAGCTGGAGCCGGGCGGACGGCTGTATGCGATTGAGGCGAAGGTCAACGACTGGCGTTCCGCACTCCGACAAGTTCGCACCTATCGTGTGTGGGCTGACAGTTATGTCCTCGTCATGGGCCAGCTCTCTGACCGCGCCCTGGCGTCTCTCGTCGCCGAGGTCCGTCACGACCGTGGGGGCCTAATGGTCGCGGGCAGATGGGTGGTTCGTCCGCGCCTAGGTCACGCTGCACCCCGGCGACGACTTCAGGCGTGGGAGCTGTTCGCCGCCGCCACATCCGACGGTCTAGAAGATCCAGCCTTCGCTCTGTCCGTACATTCTTAGACCTTGCTGGAAAGGGGTCACCCACATTGCTGAGCGATCAGGAAGGCCAGTCGCGGCGCGCACTGCTGCCCAGTTCCTGGACGCCTCGGTGTACATCGTGTCGAGTTCTTCGTAGCGCGATTGGTAAGCGCCCGCCGCCTGCACTCGCTTGACCGCCGCATCGAGCTGTGCAACGTGATGAAGAAACGACGGCTTCGGGCCTGGCACGCTTGGCACGCCGCCCAGCCGTGCCGTCAGGGTCGCATCCTGCTGCGCAAGCAACGCGCCATCCGCTTTTCGATCCAGCGTCCCGAGCAGCCCCACAAGGCTCGGGCGCTCGTACCAGCTCGCCACGCCCGTGCTCTCGGCCCTCCGCGCGTAATCGGTGAAAGCGACGACGCGCTGCCTCTTGTCCCATCCGGTTCCGACCGTAGTGGCCCCGGCCGCGATAGCCGGGAGCGCGGCGAAGTCGCCGTGCGAGACGTGAACGGGCGCGTATTCGCTGAGCGCTCGCACGGTGCGGCAGATGCCGTAGACCTCGTCGGCGGTGAGCTTCGGCGGTAGGTCATTGTCTGGCTGCACGAACGAAATGAACCACCCGCTCGAGGGATCTAGGGATGCGAGAGCGCCAATGTGGGCGTCCAGGTCGCGACCGTCGCTCCAGAATGAACCGACGCCCGCGATGGTCAGCCGCGCACTGGATTGCAGCTCCAGTGCGACCTTGGCGGTTTCCAGCGCCAATGTGCTGACGTTGTTCAGTCCGGAGGGCAACAGCGGGGCCGGTGCAATGAATGGCGCACTCAGCTCTTCCTGATGCTTGAACACGCGCCGAACATGTTCGCGCCGGTAGGCGTCTTGTGTGAGATCCCCCACCGGGCCACCCCAGAGGTTGAACTCGGAGTAGTACCGATAGTCACCCACGCCAGGCATCTGAAGTGCGTGGGTCGTCGCATCGAACCAGACCGGGACTCCAGCATCCCGCAGCTCGCGCACGCGGTTCCCGACGCCCGGCTTCAAGCCTGGGCCACCACGATGAATGTAGGGGGACGCCCAGGGCGTGATGACCGCGCCGGTTGCTGTCCCGGCTGTGACTGCCTCTCCTATCCATCCAGCCTGGAATGAACGCGGGCTGTCCTCGATGAACGTAGTCACGGGGTCGCCTCCAATGCGTCCCGCAGCGCAGCGGCATTCTTGAACCGGCGCGCCGGAGTAGTGCCCCGTAGAGTGGTGTAACGATCCCGGCCAGTAAACGTCAGCGTGGCCACCGGGATCTTCCTTCGAGGAAACTCTCACATCCCACTCGAAAGGCGTCACACCGATGACCACTCCCTC
>NZ_JAMXSA010000050.1:0-19695 GCF_024124465.1 Microbacterium sp. CnD16-F | reverse complement strand
CGGTCGCCTACCTGCACGAGGCGGCCGGTCCGCATCGCGCCGGGGTCGCCGCGGGCGCCTACGTGGCGGCGACGAGCGTAGGCGGTCTGGCCGGCCGGCTGGTCGCGGCGCCGGTGGGCGAGCTCGTCGGGTGGCGGCTGTCGCTCGAGCTGATGGGGGTGCTGGCGGCGGCGCTCACGGTGCTGTTCGCCGTGCTGCTGCCGGCGACCGCGACGCACCGGGTCGTGCCGTTGCGCAGCAGTCTGCGGACGCTCAGGCGCCAGGCGGTCAACGTGCGGGCCCGGCCGCTGTACGCGATCGGGGCGATGGTGGTGGGCGCGATGGTCGCCGTGTTCAACGCGATCGGGTTCCGCCTCGAGGCAGCGCCGTACTTCCTGAGCGCGACGGCGGTGTCGCTGGTGTTCCTGACGTACCTGTCGGGCACCGTGACCTCGCGCCTGTCGGGCGCGCTCGTCCACCGATGGGGAACGCGGATGCCGCTGGTCGCCGGCGGCGCCCTGATGACCGTCGGCGCCGCCGTGACGATCGCATCGGATGTGGCGGTGATCGTCGCCGGCATCCTGCTCATCACGGCGGGGATGTTCCTCGCGCACGCGACCGCCAACGCAGCGACGGCGCGGGCGGGCGGGTCGGGGCGGCAGCACGCCGTCGCGCTGTACAGCGTCGCGTACTACGTGGGCTCGAGCGTCATCGGCACGGTGGGCGCTGCCGCGTGGACGGCGGGCGGATGGTTCGCCCTGGCGGGGCTCGTCGCGGGGCTCGGCGTGCTCGTCGTGGTGTGCTCGCTCGCCGTGCGTGACTGATGTCGCACCCGCCGATAGGGTGCGGGCATGGACAGCTACGGACAGTACGCAGGGCTCGGCGCCGGTTTCGTGATCCTCATGATCGTGCTCTACCTGGGCTTCATCGCCCTCATGATCTGGGTGGGCTACCTCATCCAGCGGACCGCGGTGAAGAACGGGATGCTGCGCGCGATGCAGGAGAGCGGCATGGTCTTCGCGCCGCGCCCCGGGCCGCCCTACCCCGGCGGCGGGTACCCGGGCGGTCAGCCGCCGCACCCCGGCCAGCCGCCGCACCCCGGGCAGCCGCCGCACCCCGGACAGCCGCCGCAGGGCCCGGGACAGCCGCCCGCCGCCACGGACTGACCGGCACTCCCGGTCTGCGTTCGGTCGAACGGCTCCCGGTCTTGCTAGGCTTGCCGGGTGCCTCCGGGCGCACGGGGCTGTAGTTCAATGGCAGAACTTCTGCTTCCCAAGCAGACAGCGCGGGTTCGATTCCCGTCAGCCCCTCCACGTGTCACTTTCAAAGCTAGTCCGGACATTCCAGACCTAGTCCGGACCGGTCTTTGGCAGCACAGCGGTCGGCACACCCCTCGCATCCAGGGATCGCGGTCAACGTCGCCAGCGACACAACAAGCGTGCCCTCCGTTCTCGTACGATCGTGCGTCATGGCGAGGACGTCCACCGCCATCTGCGGAGCTCCGACGACGCGGGATCGGTGCCTGCCAGCCGATCACGACGGCATGGCTCTCGTCGCTGGCACCTGCGGGCGGGCGGGGATCCATGTTGTCCCTCAGGCTGGTCGGCAACCGCTTCGCGCAGTCCGCCGTACCGGTCCTTGCCAGCGTCGTCGCTGCTCCAATAGGTGCCAGCGGGGTCGTCGCGGTGTTGGCCGGGTTTCTGGTCGTGGCTACGTGGGCGGGCGCCGCCGTGCCGAACGCTGAGACCGAGTGAGCTAGGCGGTCCGAGCGCCGCGCTCGTCCTCTTCGAGCGTCTCCACGAGGCGCCGACTGGCATTGTCCATGTGGGCGGTCATCGCCGCCCGGGCACCGTCAGAGTCCCCTGCGCGGATTGCATCCAGCACCGGCACGTGCTCCTGGAAAGACGACCAGCCGGCCGGCCAGCTCGCATCGCCGGCGGCCGTAACCTTGGCGTACTCTGCCTCGACGACTCGGTGGATCCACACGTGCAGGAGAGACGAGATGTTGGTCAGCATGTTGGACAAGACGCTGTTCCCTGACGCCTTCGCCACGGCGAGATGGAATCGCACGTCAGCATCAACAAAGGCGTCGACATAGGCGGCGTCCCGCATAGCAGTGAGTGCTTCTTCGATCTCGGTGAGGTGCTCTTCGGAGCGGCGGGAAGCGGCGAGCTCGCTGGTGACGCGTTCGATGTGTTGCCGCGCTTCTACGAGGTCGACGGTGTGACGTTCGCCCAACATCAGACCCCACTCGATCACGCGAGGGAGGAGGTCGGAATTGCTTCCACGAAGGTAGGTACCGCCGCCGTGGCGGAACTCGACAAGGCCGAGCAAACCAAGAGACTTGATGCCCTCGCGGACGACAGACCGCCCGACACCGAAAGTTTCACTAAGCTGACGCTCAGAGGGCAGCTTCTCGCCGGGGCCGACGTGGCCGGAGAAGATGTAGTCAAGAAGCGCGCGGGCGACTTCGGACGAGGCCGGCTCCGGCCGCTGTAGATTGACCGGTCGCAGGCCGGCGATGCCGGTGGACGGCGCCTTATCGTTCAACGAGGATCCCGTCTTCATCGGAGTAGAGGTGTGCCCCTACCCGGAACGTTACCCCGCCGAACTCGAGAGTAATGTCAGCCTCGCCAGCCCCGGTCTTGGTGCTCTTCCGAGGGTTGGTGCCGAGAGCCTTCACACCGATCTCGATGCCGTTGATCGCGTTCTGATCACGGACCACCCCGAAGATAACGGCGCCCGCCCATCCATTGGATGAGGCGATCTCCGCGATCATGTCGCCCATCAGGGCTCGCTCCAGCGATCCTCCACCGTCGACGACGAGAACAGCACCCTCTCCAGGCGTGGATACCGTCGCCTTGAGGAGCGCATTGTCTTCAAAGCACCGCACAGTGCGAATCGGCCCGTCGAACGCTGTCCGCGAGCCAAACGACCGGAACTGGATGGGTACCGACTGGATGTCCTCACCCAGCTCGTCGTACAGGTCAGCAGTGACAACAGACATCGGGCCTCCATTAGCTCTTTGCCGCATCGTAGCAAGAGGCCGACCAGTCGGCCACTACCGATGGCGCGCCAATCGAGCAGGAACTACATTCGGCTGAAGAACCTGCTCGACTTCATCCCCGGCGTCCTCGCGACTCTCGCGACGACCGGCGTGATTGCCCTTGTCGCGGCGATGCTACCCGGGCCGCGATGGTCCAGACAGCTCGCGCGAGAGACCGCTATCTACGGTGCACTACCGGAGGGCGGCGAACGCGAAGCGTGGGAGAGGCGAGTCTTGGATCACGCCCGTCGGCTGCGGCTCTTTGAGGATTTCATGCCACTCAGGCACAAGATCTTCCCTTGGGTTCCCGTTACTGTCCTCCTCGCGTTGATGGTGTGGCTCATCATCGACCCCCAGCAGTGGGACGGACTGCTAGCCGAGGGCCCGATCATGGTGCCCTTCTCGCTGATGGCCCTCATCAGCGCTGGTTCATTCGTGATGACGGGTGTTCTTGGGCTCACTCCAAATGGAAGATCGGCCGAACACTTCGCTGCTCAAGAGTGACGACAAACACACCCCCCGGGTTGTCCGCCACGCCAGTCGCCAAGTGGTCCACTGGTCGGCCACTTTCATGTATCGTGCTGTGGGTCGCCGTATGCGACCGTTTCCGGGCAGCTGAGTACTCGCCGCCCGAAGGGCCTCGAGCCCGCGCCAATGTTGTCGTTAGGAGAATCAGCGAACATGAACAGCCCGCAGCTTCACGGAGCGGTCCTCTGATGCTGGCCGTTCTTGGATTCGGAACGCTCGTGACCTTCATGGTCACGGTTATGCGGAAGTGGGCGACCGCGTTCGTCGCGATCCACGCGAGGGTAACACCCCGCGGTGACCAGAATCCCGCCGGGTTTTCAGACTCAGTCCTTCAAGGTCTCGATGTCGATGACGAAGCGGTAGCGGACGTCCGATCGCAGCACCCGCTCGTACGCCTCGTTGACCTCGTCGACGCCGATCAGCTCGGTCTCGGGCACGATGCCGTGGGCGGCGCAGAACTCGAGCATCTCCTGCGTCTCGGCGATGGATCCGATGCTGGAACCGGCGAACGACCGCCGGTTGCCGAACAGCGTGAACACCCGCAGCGGCAGCGGCTCGGGCGGGGCGCCGACGTTGACCATGGTGCCGTCCAAGCGCAGCATCCGCAGGTAGGAGTCGAGCTTCAGCGGCGCGCTCACCGTGTTGAGGATGAGGTCGAACGTGTTGGCGAGGGTCCGGAAGGTGGCGTCGTCGCTCGTCGCGAAGTAGTGCGACGCACCGAAGCGCAGGCCGTCCTCCTGCTTCGACAGGGTCTGCGACAGCACGGTCACCTCGGCACCCATCGCGGCCGCGATCTTGACCGCGAGGTGCCCGAGCCCACCCATGCCGACGACGGCGACCTTCGAGCCGGGTCCGACCTTCCAGTGCGCGAGCGGGGAGTACGTCGTGATGCCGGCGCACAGCAGGGGCGCGACCGACTCGTACGGGAGCGCCTCGGGGATGCGGAGCACGAAGTCCTGATCGACGACGACGTGGGTCGAGTAGCCGCCCTGCGTGATCGTGCCGTCGCGGTCGACCGACGCGTACGTCTGCGTGTTGCCCTTCAGGCAGTAGTTCTCCATGCCGGCCCGGCAGTTCTCGCACTCGCGGCACGAGTTCACCATGCACCCGACGCCCACGCGGTCGCCGACCGCGAAACCGTCGACCTCGGATCCGACCTCGACGACCTCGCCGGCGATCTCGTGCCCCACGACCTGCGGGTAGGTCACCGGACCCCAGTCGCCCCGAACGGTGTGGATGTCGGAGTGGCAGATCCCCGCGTACCGGATGGCGATGAGCACATCGCGCGGTCCCGTCTCGCGACGCTCGATCGTCGTGCGGATGAGGGGGTCGGTTGCCGAAGGGGCTGCGTACGCGGCGACGGTGGGCATGGGTTCTCCTTGCTGATCGATCGACGGATGCCGCGGGTCGCCGCATCCGTCCTGTCACACGCTACGCGCGCGACCGTGGGTATCGTCGGAGGCGACCGCGCACCGAAGCCGGGAGGCACCGATGAACGCCCTCTCCCCCACCCCCGTCATCCTCGGGGCCTCGCGTCTCGGCGACCGCCCGGGGGCAGCCGAGCTCGCCGACGCACTGATCCGCTCGGACCTCGGCGACGTCGACACGAGCAACAACTACGCCGGCGGACGCAGCGAGCAGGCGCTCGGCGACGCGATCCGGCGCGCCGGCGGACTGCCCGGACCGGCGCGGATCTACTCGAAGGCCGACAGCGACCCCGACACGGGCGTCTTCGACGGCGACCGGGTGAAGCGTTCGCTCGACGAGTCGCTGACCCGCCTCGGGCTCGACCGCCTGCCGCTGTACCAACTGCACGACCCCTACGGCCTGACGCTCGCCGAGGCGATGGGCCCGGGCGGTGCCGTCCCCGCCCTGATCGAGCTCCGTGACCAGGGCGTAATCGGCGCGATCGGCATCGCATCGGGCACGCTGTCACAGGTGCGGGAGTACGTCGACACCGGTGCGTTCGACGTCGTCCTCTCGCACAACCGCTACACGCTGGTGACGCGCACCGCCGAGCCCGTCTTCGAGGCGGCCCGCGCGCAGGGCATGACGGTCTTCAACGCGGCGCCGTTCGGCGGCGGCACGCTCGCCAACGGCGACGGCTCGTTCGGTTACCGTCCGATGCCCGCCGACTTCGCCGCCCATGTCGGTCGCGTCCGCAGCCTCGCCGACGAACACGGTGTCGACCTCGCCGCCGCGGCGCTGCAGTTCTCGATGCGCAGTCCCCTCGTCGACGCGACCATCGTCGGGATCTCGTCGACCGCCCGCCTCGACGCCCTCGGCCCCCTCATCGAGGCCGAGGTGCCCGAGGCGTTCTTCGACGCGGTCGAGTCGCTCGGCGAGCCCCCGCCCGGGGTCGACGACTGACGCGCCGGGTCAGGCGCGCGCTGAAGGTGTGGCCACCGCCGGCGACCTCGACGACGCGCCCGTCCGGCAGGACGACGTCGGCGGGCAGGCCGTCCGGCAGACCGACCTCGAGCGTCAGCTCGCCGTCCGGGATCCGCCACGCGACGGTGACCGGCCCCCCGCGGGTCAGGAGGGATATCTCGGCCCACTCGATTCCTGGACCCGGTCGAGGCTCGACGCGCGCCCGACCGTAGCCCGGTGAGGCAGGACGCAGACCGCCCACCACCTGGTGGATCCAGTCGACGACCGCCCCCAGCGCGAAGTGGTTGAAGCTCGTCATCTCGCCCGGGTCGATACTCCCGTCGGGGAGCATCGAGTCCCACCGCTCCCAGACGGTGGTCGCCCCCATGGTCACGGGGTACAGCCACGAGGGGCACTCCCGTTCGAGCAGCAACCGGTAGGCGTCGTGCACGTGACCGGAGCATCGGGGTCGAGCCAGTCGCCGAATTGGTTGCCGTCCCCTCGGGGAAGTCCGCGTACTTCAGCACGGCAGGCACGACGAAGGGCACGGCGCGGTCGGGCGCGTGCTCGGTCTCGAGCCGCAGATCGCGCAGCCAGCTGTCGAGGAAGTCGGACGTGTCGAACGGGAACGACGCGGATGCCGCATAGGCGGCGATATCTCCCGTCCACCCCAGTCGCTCGTCGCGCTGCGGGCAGTCGGTCGGCACACTCAGGAAGTTGCCGCGCTGGCTCCAAACGGCGTTCTCGCCGCAGCGCTCGAGGGCCTGCCGATCACGACCGCCTTCACCTGGACGACCACGCCCGGCGATGATGAGCCGGTGCGGATCCTCCGCCGTCACGGGTACGAACAAATGGCGGATGCCGTCTCCGGGCAGGTCAACGGCGAGTCTCGCCGTCGCGACAGTGTCTACGGCACCGCCGCTCAAATGGCGTCGTGCCTGAAGGTGCGTGCAATCGCGCAATGGGTGACCCCCCAAGGCAGCTTCGACCCGCGGCCGCAGTTCGAACCGCACGCGTTCGTGCGCTCGAGCGACACGCTCTACAGCCTCTCCAAGGAGGGTCGCGGCACCGCCGGCCCGCTGGTGACCGCGCTAGCGGCCGCGACGGTTGAAGCGGCGGAGGAGTACGCGACCACGCAGCCCGGCGGGCGCCTGCAGGTGCCGATGCTCGGTGTTCTCGACGAGGCCGCGAACGTGTGCCGCTGGCACGACCTCCCCGACCTTTACAGCCACTACGGGTCCCGTGGAATCGTCCTGATGACGATCCTGCAGTCCTGGTCTCAAGGGGTGCAGGTGTGGGGGCGCGACGGGATGCGCAAGCTGTGGAGCGCCTCGAACGTCGCCGTCTACGGCGGCGGTGTGAAGGAGCCGGAGTTCCTGAACGAGCTCTCGCAGATGATCGGTGACTACGACCGGCGCACGACCTCCACCAGTGTCGGCCGCGGCACCCGGTCAACCTCTCATGGGGTGCAGCGCGAACGCACCTTGGACGTCGCGGATCTCGGCGCACTGCCGGGCGGCCGCGCGGTGGTGTTCGCCTCTGGCGCTCCCGCGACCCTCGTCGAGACGGTCCCGTGGATGAACGGGCCACATGCAGCCGCGTTGCGCGCGTCGATCGCCGCGCACGATCCCTCCCACAGCGCACCCGCCGCTTCGGCTCCTGCTCGAGCTGCCGTGATCGAAGAGGACGAGCCGCGCGATGAGTGACCTGCTCGATGACTTCCGCGACGACGACGCCCACGAGCTGGCCACGGAGCTGGTGTACGGCTCCGTCGACGAGTTCGTGCGGGAGTACCTGCGCCACATGTACACGCGCCCTGTCGGGCCCGGAAACGCCCGCTACCGGTGGGCTGCGGACTGGTGGCGCTACCCGGAGGCGGTGGCCCGCCTCGAGGGTCTATGGCGCTCGTGGGAGCACCTGCGGCTCGATCCGGCGACGGGTGCGAGCGTGTGGTGGCGTGACCACGCGGACCACCACATGACCTGCTTCTGAGCCCTGACGGCCCCTTCGCGAAGTCGAAGGATGCGTGCGAGCCCGGCGAACCGTTACCGTACACAGAACCTCCCGAAAGGTGGCTCCCCGACGTGAGACTGACTCCGTAGCACACCTCCGGGTGGCTCGCTCCACTAGCCGGCCTCAGCTCACGAGAGATTGAGTCGAATACTCGAACAGGGCCGCTACTCAATGTTTTTCGAGCGTCGGTGCGGCCTGCATCCGTCGTGTTTGCCAAACGGCCGCGGCGAGGGCTCCTGTTCCGAGGACGGCGAGGTGGACGGCGGCTGCGAGCAGGCTAATGCTGCCCAGCCAGCCTGCGATGGGGTAGGTGATGAGGAAGCAGGCGTGGGACAGCGCGAATTGCGCGGTGTAGACCAGGTTGCGGTTCTGTGGGGTTGACGCTTCAGCAAGAATTCGGGACGACGGGGTGTTCACGAGCGATGTACCCATACCGAGGATCGTCCACGTCACCAGAAGGGCGGGCCATCCGGCTGCGGTTGCGGTGAAGAGACCGGTGATGGTGGCGGCGGCGATCAGGCCGACGACAATCAGGGCGCCGCCGGCGATCATCGGACGGATCACACCGAGCCGGTCAACGATCCAGGGGACGTTGAGTGCGACGATGAGCGACCCGACACCGTAGCAGGCCAGGGCGAGAGTGAGAGCGGTGTCGCCGAGTTCGAACACGCCCCGCGCGTAGACGACGGAATTCACCAGGACGATCGCGGTGCCAGCCGCGACGATGACGTTGGTCAGCATCACGAACCGGAGGGTCGGCGTCCGGGCGAACACCTGGAGGCCTGTGGGGAGACGTTGCCAGAACGTATCGGCTGGCATGTCGGGCTCTCTGGCTGGAAGCGTGGTGATCAGGACGAGGATTGCCGAGCTCGCGAAGCCGAGAGCGGTTCCGAGGAAGAGGTTGTTGTACGAGACGAGCGTGAGAAGTGCTGCGGCGATGATCGGGCTCAGCAGCGCTTCGAGGTCGTATGCGAGGCGAGACAGCGACAGCGCGCGGGTGTAGTCGCGTGACTCTGGAAGCACGCTCGGGATCAGGGACTGAAACGCGGGTGTGAAAGTCGCCGACGCGGATTGCAGAACGAAGATGAGCACATAGATCTGCCATGTCTCGGTCACGAGGGGCAGGGACATTGCGACCGCAAACCGGACCACATCAGCACCGATCAGCACCGCCTTCTTCGGCAGTCGATCCACCAGCGCCGCAGCTAAGGGAGCGATGCCAACGTAGGCGATCATCTTGATCGTCAAGGCCGTACCCAGCACGGCGCCGGCGGAATCGCCTGCCAGGTCGAACGCCAGTAGGCCCAGTGCGACCGTTAGCAGCCCCGTGCCCAACAGGGCCAACACCTGAGCAAGGAACAGCGCCCGGTAGATCGGGTTTCGCAGGACGCGGATCACGCGTGATGTCCCGGGTGCTCATCGATGGCGTGCTCGGCCTTACGGATTGCTTCGATCACGAGCCGTATCGCGTGCTCGTCGGTGAGGCGGTAGAACGCCTTGTTGCCGTCCTGGCGGACCCGGACGAGCTTGCCCCACCGAAGCTTCGCGAGGTGTTGTGAGACCGCAGCAGGGCTCCGCTCGACATGCTCGGCCAGTCCATTTACTGACAGCTCCCCGTCCCGCAGAGCCAGCACGATGCGGATGCGAGTTGCATCGGCGAGCAGCCGAAACACCTCCACGGCTACCTCGACATACTCACTTTCGGGCGAAAGGTCACCACCCTGCGTATCTACGTGCATACGCAGGTAGTAGACCACATTAGGCCGACGTTCTGACATTGGGAATGGCAGGGGCGGCCACGTG
Organism: Microbacterium sp. CnD16-F; assembly: GCF_024124465.1. Lineage (NCBI taxonomy): Bacteria > Bacillati > Actinomycetota > Actinomycetes > Micrococcales > Microbacteriaceae > Microbacterium > Microbacterium sp. CnD16-F. The sequence goes on along the minus strand of NZ_JAMXSA010000050.1, from coordinate 9,956 downwards.
GTGAGGTTGCTCTCGATACGGTAGGGGGGTAGTGTACCCGGGATGAACGGGTACTCGACGAATAAGGACGATCTGCTGAAGCGGTTGCGCCGCGCGGAGGGTCAGGTCCGTGGGATCGCGCGGATGGTCGAAGAGGACAAGTACTGCATCGACATCCTCACCCAGGTTTCCGCGGCCACGAAGGCCCTCGAGTCTGTCGCGCTGCCGCTGCTGGGCGACCATCTCTCACACTGTGTTGCCGAAGCCAGCGCTGAGGGTGGTGCCGTTGCGGAAGAGAAGATCCGCGAAGCCAACGAGGCGATCGCCCGTCTGGTCCGTTCCTAACCCACCTATCCACTCACGACGAGGAGACGATGATGAACACTGAGGACCGCAACGACCTGGGCTTGAAGGACACCGGCGCTGACTGTGCATGCTGCGCGACCGCATCGACTCCCGAGACCGCGGATGCGGCCGCGGCGGCTGTGACGTCTGACGTCATGGTGACGGGGATGACGTGCTCGCACTGCGTGTCGAGCGTCACCGAAGAGTTGTCCGCGATCGACGGGGTGGAGGGTGTGTCGGTGGACCTGAACGCGGGTGGCGCGTCACGGGTGACGATCCGCAGCTCGACGCCGATCCCTGCTGCTGCCGTGGAGGCGGCGGTGGAGGAGGCTGGTTACGCCGTGGCCACCAGCCCGTCATGAGCGCGGTCGATGTCGAACTCGACATCACCGGGATGACCTGCGCGTCGTGCGCACGGTCGCGATGGCCGGGCTGCTGAACCCACTGGTCGCCGCGGCCGCGATGGCACTGTCTTCGGTGTTCGTTGTCACGAACAGTCTGCGCCTGCGCGGGTTCCGCACCCTCCCGGCGAGCTCGAGGCTCGCCACCCCCGAACCGGCCCGCGTTTCCGACCGGGTCTGACCTGCATCTGTCCGATGCGAACAGTGGAAGGACGCTCATCATGAGCCAGCACGACCACCACCACCCCACGGCGAGCGGCACAGGTGGGGATGACACCGCGCAGGGACTGCGCGAAACCGTCGCCGAGCCTGACGCCATCGATGAGCCGCACGCCCACCACGCATCAGCGGACGACAGCACCCATGAGCGACACGGCGGCGCGCACGCGGGGATGCAGCACGGTGGACATGGTGGGCACGCCGGGCACGGCGCGGACCATGTCGCACGGTTCCGTCGATTGTTCTGGATCAACCTGATCCTCGCTGTCCCGGTGGTGGCGTTCTCGAGCATGTTCTCGATGCTGATCGGCTACCCGCTGCCCGACACAGCATGGGTGGGTTGGATCTCCCCGGTTCTCGGCACCGTCATGTACGTGTGGGGTGGTTCCCCGTTCCTGACCGGCGCGGTCAGCGAACTGCGTGCCCGTAAACCCGGCATGATGCTGCTGATCGGGCTGGCGATCACCGTCGCGTTCATCGCGTCGTGGGGGGCGAGTCTCGGGCTGCTGGATCACAAACTGGACTTCTGGTGGGAGCTGGCGCTGCTGATCGTCATCATGCTCCTCGGGCACTGGATCGAAATGCGGTCGCTCGCACAGACCACCTCCGCACTGGACTCCCTTGCCGCGCTCCTCCCGGACGAGGCGGAGAAGGTGGACGGGGACACCACGGTCACCGTCGCGCCCGCTGACCTGCAGGTCGGCGACGTTGTCGTGGTTCGCCCTGGCGGACGGGTTCCGGCTGACGGTCGGGTGGTGCAGGGTTCGGCGAGCATGGACGAGTCGATGATCACCGGCGAATCCAAGCCTGTACGCCGCGGCGACGGGGACGCGGTCGTGGCCGGAACCGTCGCCACTGACTCCGGCATCCGTGTTGAGATCAGCGCCGTCGGAGAGGGCACTGCTCTCGCCGGCATCCAACGCCTGGTCACCGAGGCCCAGAATTCCTCCTCGAAGGCGCAGCGCCTCGCCGACCGTGCCGCCGGGTGGCTGTTCTGGTTCGCGTTGGTCGCCGCGGTAATCACCGCCGTTGTGTGGACCATCGTCGGGTTGCCTGATGATGCGGTGATCCGCACCATCACGGTGCTGGTGATCGCCTGCCCGCACGCTCTGGGCCTGGCAATCCCACTGGTGGTGTCCATCGCCACAGAGCGCGCCGCCCGCGGCGGGGTGCTGATCAAAGATCGTCTGGCCCTGGAGAGCATGCGCACCGTCGACACCGTGCTGTTCGACAAGACAGGCACCCTCACCAAGGGCACCCCCGCCGTCACCGCAGTCGAACCTGCCGGTAGCATCGCCCCCGACACGCTGCTCGCCCTGGCCGCCGCGGCCGAGACGGACTCGGAGCATCCACTGGCCCGCGCGATCGTGAACGCCGCGAAAGCCCAGCAGCTCACCGTGCCCGCGGCAGCGGATTTCACCTCGTCCCCAGCGGTAGGAGTCAGCGCACGGGTCGACGGGACGCAAGTGAAGGTTGGTGGCCCGTACCTGCTCGAGCAAGAAGGCGGCAGCGAGCTGCCCGTCGCGGATCAGTGGCGAGAGGAAGGCGCGATCATTCTCCACGTCCTCATCGACGGGCAGGTAGCCGGGGCGCTCCGGTTGGCTGATGAGATCCGACCCGAGTCCCGCGCGGCCGTGGCCGCGCTGCACGAGCGGAACGTGCAGGTGGTCATGATCACCGGTGACGCGGAAGCGGTCGCAGCCTCGGTCGCGACCGAGCTCGGCATCGACCGGTACTTCGCGGGCGTCCGACCCGAAGACAAAGCCTCGAAGGTGAAGGGGCTGCAGGGCGAGGGCCGCAAGGTCGCGATGGTCGGTGACGGAGTCAACGACGCGCCCGCTCTCGCGCAAGCGGACGTTGGTATCGCGATCGGTGCCGGCACGGATGTCGCGATTGCCTCCGCCGGGGTGATCCTCGCCAGCGACGACCCTCGTTCCGTGCTGTCAGTGATCGAACTGTCTCGCGCGAGCTACCGGAAGATGAAGCAGAACCTGTGGTGGGCGGCCGGCTACAACCTCCTGTCCGTCCCCCTCGCGGCCGGCATCCTTGCCCCGGTCGGGTTCGTGCTACCAATGTCGGTCGGGGCGATCCTGATGTCCTTGTCAACAATCGTGGTGGCACTCAACGCGCAACTGCTCCGCCGACTGGATCTGTCACCCGACGCGGTCGCCGGGCGCGGCTGATCCGTAGATTCACGTCGTACTCTAGGACCGCGGGAGGTGGAACGTGTCGCTGATGAACATCGCTAACAGCGTGGACCGTTCTCATGCGCGCGCCCGCACCCGCACACTGGTCACCCTCCTCGCCGTCACGACCGCCGTGATCGTCGGTCTATTGGCGATGCACTCGCTCGGCTCCGGACAGGGCCACGACGCCGCGCCCATGTCTCATGCTGCCTCGATGGGCGAGACCCACGCGGCAGCGGCCAGCACGAGCGACGGCGCCACAGCGTCGACGGAGTGTGTGGACTGTGGCGGAGGGCATGCGGACTTGCTGATCATGGCCTGCGTACTGGCGATTCTCGCTCTGGTGATGCTGCTGGCCCCTCGCAGCGCGGCGCTGCTGCGCTTCGTCCGTGACCGAGCACCGGCCGTCGCCCCCTTGGCGCCGGGTCGTCGACCTACTCTCGCGGCCCCGTCGTTATCTGTCCTCTGCGTTAGCCGTACGTGAACGGCGGGGGAGTGGGTACCCGGTACCTGCTCGCCTCCGCCTTTTCGCCAGCTCGCCGCTGGCTTCACGTATCGATGCTTGGAGACCCCAGATGAAAATTCGTACAGCGGCCACGGTCGCGCTCACCCTCGCCACGGCCCTCACCCTCGCCGGTTGCGCGGGCGGTGGCAACTCGACGTCTATGCCCGGGATGGATCACGGCGGAAGCTCCTCGTCAGCTCCCGCCGAGGCTGCGAACTTCAACGACGCGGACGTGATGTTCGCGCAGATGATGATCCCGCACCACACGCAGGCTGTGGAGATGTCGGACATGCTCCTCGGGAAGGACGGTGTCGATGAGCGTGTCACCGCGTTGGCCGAAGAGATCAAAGCCGCCCAGCAGCCCGAGATCGATCAGCTTGAACAGTGGCTGGATCAGTGGGGCGCGGACTCGTCCATGGACGGCATGGGCGACATGGACCACGGTGGCGGGATGATGACCGAGGACGACATGCAAGCGCTCGAGAGCGCCAGCGGAGACGACGCGTCCCGACTGTTCCTGGAACAGATGACTGTCCACCATGAGGGCGCGATCGACATGGCGCAGGACGAGATCGACAACGGTCAAAACCCCGACGCGATCGAGATGGCGCAGAACATCGTCGACACCCAGACGGCGGAGATCGCAGAGATGGAGAACATCCTCGCGGCACTCTGACCCCCGCGGTGTGGGGCGCGGTCGCGCGCCACACCGCCGTCAGTGGCCTGCAGGTCCGACATGCAACACCGCTTCTTCCTCGGCGCACCCATGCGCCCACGCACCCCCCGCTCATTCGCCACCCGCCGCGCACTTCCCGCGCTCGGCGTCTTCGCCGCCGCAGTCCTAGTAGTCACCGGCTGCGCATCGAACCCAGGGCAATCCTCTGGGGCGGAGACACCTCTCACACACGTGCATGGGATCGTCGCCGACCCCGCCGGTGAGGGTTTCCTCATCGGCACACACGCGGGCATCTACCCCGCCACCGCAGACGGCGACACCGGTGCCCGGATCGGTCCGGGGTTTGATGCGATGGGGCTTACCGCCGCCGGGGACGCTCTTCTCGCCTCCGGGCACCCTGGCCCCGACACCCCCGCGGAACTTGGCACCCCTCACCTGGGCATCATCCGAAGCACCGACCGAGCCATGACCTGGTCTCCCGTGGTCTTCTCAGGCGAGAAGGACTTCCACGTACTCGCCGGCACCACCTGGAACGTGGTCTATGGGATCGCCACCGACAACCCTGAACTGCTCACCAGCACCGACGGGGGAGTCACCTGGCAACCCACCGGAGCGGAGGTCCCCGCACGCAACCTCGTCGTGGACGCCACCGAACGGCTCATCGCGTCCACCCCAGACGGGCTGCAAGTGAGCACCGACGCGGGAGCCACCTTCACCGGTTGGACGGACGCTCCCACCATCGCGCTGCTGAACACCTCACCCGACCACCAGCGCATCGTTGGTGTCGACACAGCCGGCACCGTCTGGGTCACTGGCGCCGGCGAGTCGGAATGGATCGAAGCCGGCGCTACCAGCTTGAGCGTGCAGGCAGTCGCGATCACCAACGCGGGAGACGTGCTGACCGTCGACCAGGCGGGGATATCTCCTCCCGCCCCACCGGCGTCGACGGGCTCCGAGCAATGAACAGCCCGCATCAAACCCCACCCGCCCGCATCGATGACGTCGATTGCGGCTGCGGCCCGACCCCGGCTGAGGCACGCCGGCTGTGGCCCAGTGTCAGCCGGCGCAGCCTGGTGGGTGCTGCTGCACTGGGGATAGTTCTCAGCGCGACGGGTCTGGGACTGGCGTCACCTGCTCTCGCGGCTAAGTACCCCACGTGGGACGACGTCGAGAAAGCTCGCCGCAACCAAGCCAGCAAGAATGCGGAGATCGACCGCATCGAAACACTGATCCGCTCTCTCACGAACGACGTCGACACCAAACAGGCCGAAGCCGACCGCCTCGGGCAGGAGTACGTGCTCGCTCAAGAGGCATATGAAGACGCAGTCGAACGCGCCGACGCGGTGCAGGCTGAGGCCGATGCCGAAACTGCGCGCGCAGCAGAAGCAGCCGCGAAGCTGGGGGCACTGGCCGCCGAGCAGTACCGCACCGGTCGAAGCGACCCGACGTTGGAACTGTTCTTCTCCGACACCGCAGCCGAAGCGGACGAGCTTCTGGGCCGCTTGGGGGCGATCGACAAGATCGCTGACGCCAACCGAGCCCGATACGCGGACGCTGCCGGCGCCCGCGACAACGCGCGGAACCTGAGCAATCAGGCCATCGTCGCTCGCAATGAGCGCGATCGCCGCAAGGGCGAAGCGGAACAGAAGATGCGCACCGCGCAAGCAGCCGCGCAGGCCGCGCAAGCGGCGCTCGACGCGCAAACCGAGCACCGGCTCACCCTGGAAGCCCAACTCGACGCACTTCGCGACACGACAGCATCAACACTCGCCGGCTACCAGGCAGGTGTGGAGGCCGAACGCAAACGCCGAGAAGAAGCCCGCCGTAAGGCACGGGAAGCAGCCGCGCGGCAGGCCAGAGAGGAAGAACAACGACGTCGCGAGGAGGAACGGCGGCGACGAGCAACAGGCGGTAAAACCAGCGGGGCCTCCGGCGCGAGCGGCAACACGGGCGGAAGCGGTGGCCAGGTCCAATCGTCGGGATGGGTGCGACCAGCTCACGGCTGGATCAGCTCAGGATTCGGGACCCGAGGGACGATCTGCCGTAACGGGTACTGCACGAATCGCGGGCACCGCGGGACCGACTTCGCCAGCAGTTGCGGATCCCCTATCTACGCCGCCGCGGCCGGCACCGTCATCTTCGCCGGCTACAGCGGCGCTTGGGGCAACTACATCAAGGTGCAGCACCGCGACGGCACCATCACCGGGTACGCCCACATCATCGACGGTGGCTACAACGTCCGTTACGGCCAAACCGTTCGCGCGGGCCAAGTCATCGCTTTCATCGGTAGCACCGGCGCCTCAACCGGATGCCACCTCCATTTCGAGGTCTACCTCAGCGGCGTTCGCGTCGACCCCGTCCCGTTCCTCCGTGCCCGCGGGATCGCCGTATGACCCCCCGTATTCAACAGCTGATTCGGATGCGCCCCCTCGATGGGCGACTCACCGTCGCGGAGCGAGCGTCTTACGTCGAATCGTTCCTTGCCTGCGCGGCGACGATGAAAGACACTGACGACTCCGCGTGCGCACGCATCGCCGTCCTCCTCGGCCGGGAAGTGAGTTTGGACAGCATGATCATGCGTGTTGCGCTGGAGGACGCTCAGCGGTCCTGTCGGCGATGTCAGCACACATGCACCAGATTGCTCGCTCTCTTCTAGGGCGTGTTGATTTAGTGCCGGGGTCGCTGGAGTCCAGTTAGTGCGCGTTGCCGAGTCCGCCAGTGAGGCGGCCGTGGAATCGGGCGGTGGCGTCGTTCATGCCGGTGAAGGTGACGGTCTTGCCGAGGTGTTCGTATTTGGTGTGGATGGCGTCGAGCGCGGCGACGGTGGATGCGTCCCAGACGTGGGAGCGGGTCAGGTCGACGACAACGCGGTCGGGGTCGTGGGTGTATTCGAACTGCGTGGTGAGGTCGTTGCTGGAGGCGAAGAACAGTTCTCCGTCGACGGTGTAACGGGCGGTGGGCTGGCCGTCTTGGTCGGTGATCTCGCGGGTGACGGTGGTGAAGTGCGCGACGCGGCGGGCGAAGAGGATCATCGCGGCGATGACGCCGACGCCGACGCCGATGGCGAGATTGTGGGTCCACACGGTGATGCCGACGGTGACGACCATGACGAGGGTTTCGCTGAGCGGCATGCGCTTGAGGGTGGTGGGGCGGATGCTGTGCCAGTCGAACGTGGCGACGGAGACGACGATCATCACGGCGACGAGGGCGGCCATGGGGATGACGGCGACGATGTCGCCGAGCGCAAGCACCAAGACGAGGAGGAACACGCCGGCGAGGAAGGTGGAGATGCGGGTGCGGGCTCCGGATGCCTTCACGTTGATCATCGTCTGCCCGATCATCGCGCAGCCGCCCATGCCACCGAACGCGCCGGAGAGGATGTTCGCCGCCCCCTGAGCCCACGCTTCGCGGGTCTTTCGGGAGTGGGTGTCGGTGATGTCATCGACCAGTTTCGCGGTCATGAGGGATTCGAGGAGCCCGACGATGGCCATCGCGGCGGCGAACGGGAAGATGATGCCGAGGGTGTCCAGGGTGAGCGGAACGTTCGGGATGAACAGTTCGGGCAGGCTCTGCGGGAGTTGGCCCTGATCGCCGACGGTGGGGACGCTGATACCGAACACGACAGCGGCGGCAGTGAGCAGAACGATCGCGACCAGCGGTGCCGGGACGACACGGGTCAGCAGCGGCATCAGATACATGATGAGCAGGCCCGCGACCACGAGCGGGTAGACCATCCAGGGCACCCCGAGCAGCTGCGGGATCTGCGAGATGAAGATGAGGATGGCGAGGGCGTTGACGAACCCGACCATGACGCTGCGGGGTATGAACCGCATCAGCTTCGCCACCCCGAGAAGTGCCAGCACGATCTGGATGAGCCCACCGAGGATCACGGTGGCGATGAAGTAGTCCATCCCGTACTCGCGGGCAACAGGGGCGATGACCAGCGCGATGGCGCCGGTTGCGGCGGTGATCATCGCGGGCCGGCCGCCGAGGAATGCGATGGCGACCGCCATCACGAACGACGAGAACAGCCCCACCCGGGGGTCGACCCCGGCGATGATCGAGAACGCGATCGCTTCGGGGATCAGCGCGATCGCGACGACCAGTCCGGCGAGGACTTCGCGGGTGAGAATGCGGGGGCTGCGCAGCGCTTGCAGAACGGTCGGTTCGATCCGGTAGCGGGCGGCGGGATCTTGCGTGGGCACGACGGCGGTCACGGTGCTCCTTCGTGGTCGGCGGGGATGTAAGCCCGCAGGAAGGCGCTCCGTTGCGCCGGGAAGTCTCAGAGATTCGGGAGAGGATGGATGCTGCACGACAGGGTGCGAGCGAACAACGAGACTCTAACGTAACGTGAGGGTTGAAGGAAATCGGGGATCATGACTGACGCGGCGATGCACATCGGTGAACTGGCCGAGCGCACTGGTCTGTCACTGCGCACCCTCCGCCATTACGACGAGATCGGTCTCGTCACTCCGTCCGGACGCACCGATGGCGGGTTCCGCCTCTACACCGCCGACGACGAGGCACGGGTGATGCTAATCCGCCGGATGAAACCCCTCGGCTACAGCCTCGACCAGATGCGTGAGCTGCTCGACCTCATCAATCTGGTCAACGCCAACCCGCGCGATCCGGAACTTGATGCTCGGTTTGAGAGTGTCCGGCAGGAGGCGCTCGAGCGGCGCGACCGTCTCAGAATCCAACTCGCCGCCGCCGAGGAGTTCGTCGCTCAACTTCACGCCCGCTCCACGAAGGTGTAAGCGGCTCACCCAAGTCCACTCAGCGCGCGCCGGTCTTGACCCAGATCAAAGTTCCGGCGAGACAGATCGCGGCGCGGTAGTTGCGGGCGAGTTTGTCAGAGCGCATCGCGATCCCGCGCCACTGCTTGAGCCGGTTGAAGCACCGCTCAACCACGTTGCGCCCCTTGTAGCGAGCTTGCTGCTGGTCGCCGAAGTCGATCGGCCGACCCGGCCGCTTCCGGCGGTGCGCGATCTGGTCGTCACGCCCCGGGATGGTCGCAGCGATCCCGCGGCTGCGAAGCCAGGCGCGGTTCGCTTCGAAGGGTAGCCCTTGTCGGCAAGTACCCGGTCCGGGCGGGTTCGGGGCCTACCCTTACCGGCGCGGGGCACGCGAATGTCTTCGAGGACCGCGGTCATCATCGTGGTGTCGTTGACGTTGCCGCCGGTGATCAGCATTCCCAACGGCCGGCCACGGCCATCGCAGACCATGTGCAGCTTGGTTGTCAGTCCGCCGCGAGAGCGTCCGATCCCGTGATCCGGCGGCTCGACCCACGGATTCCTGTCATTCGGTAGAGCCCCCTGTGTCCCGCTTCAGGGTCGCGCCGTGCTGATGCACACGCGCGATCGTGGAGTCGATCGAGACCACCCAGTCAATCTTCCCGGCGGCATCTGCCTGCCTCTGGACCTCCGCGAGCAGCTTCTCCCAGGTGCCGTCCGCGGCCCATCGGCTGAACCGCTTGTAAATGGAGTTCCACTTCCCATACTGCTCCGGCACGTCCCGCTGTCGGCGGCGGGTGAATCCTGGTCACTTTCGGCGCTCGAAAAGTGAACGGTTGCGGGCAGTCTAGCCAGGGGTCTCGTCGGTGGTGGTGCGAATGCTGGGGAGGCTGTCGATGCCTCTGCCGCGGA
>NZ_JAMXSA010000004.1:0-97513 GCF_024124465.1 Microbacterium sp. CnD16-F | reverse complement strand
ACGTCGAGGTGCCGACCGCGACGGCCGCGGCGCCGAGGCCGCCGACCGCGTCGAGCACGTCCGCCGCGCCGGCGAGGTCGCCCCGCCAGACGTTCCGGCCGTCGACGACGCCCGCGACGATCACCTTGTCGTCGAGTCCCGCGACGGGCGACGGCACGCCGCCGCGGGTGAGGTCGATCGCGAGGCCCTCGGCGGCGGAGGCGGCGATCGCGCGCCAGGCGGGCTCGGAGAGCGCGCCGTATCCGGCGGCGACCAGGATCTCGGGACGGTCGCCGGAGGCGGTGAGGACGTCGAGTGAGCGGGCGGCGGCGGTCGCGAGCTCGTCGTCCGAGTACCCGAGCGACTGGCTCACGAGGGCCGGCTCGTCGATCTGCACCCATTGCGCCCCTGCGTCGCGGAGAGCGGCGAGCAGCTCGACGTACACGGGCAGCAGGTCGTCGAGCCGGTCCAGCGGGCGCGTGCCGGGGGCCGCGGCATCCGTCCCTTTCGCGAGGGCGAGGAAGGTGACCGGGCCGACGAGCACCGGACGGGTGACGTATCCGTCCGCGACGGCCTCCGCCACCTGCCGCGCGAACCGATCGCTCGAGAGGGCGAACCGCGTCTCGGGGCCGATCTCGGGCACGAGGTAGTGGTAGTTCGTGTCGAACCACTTCGTCATCTCCAGCGGCGCGGCCTCGCCCACGCCGCGGGCGGCGGCGAACAGGGCCGACAGCGGCACCGACCCGTCCTCCGCACGCAGGTGCGCGAACCGCTCGGGAAGGGCGCCGACGGCCGCGGCGACGTCGAGGACCTGGTCGTAGAAGGAGAACGTCTCGGGGATCGACGAGTCACCGCGACCCAGCCCGAGCTCGGCGAGGCGGGCGCGGGTGGTCCGGCGCAGGTCGGCGGCGACGGACTCGAGTCCCGCCTCGTCGAGCGCGCCGCTCCAGTGGGCCTCGACGGCGCGCTTGAGTTCGCGGCGACGGCCGATGCGGGGGTAGCCGAGGATCGTTCCGGGGAAGGCGGTCATGAGGTCTCCTCTGTCGCGGGGATGATGCCCGCCTCGCGCAGGGTGGCGAGGACGGTGTCGTGATTGTTGAAGGCGTAGAGATGGATGCCGGGGGCACCGCCCGCGAGGACGGCCCGGCAGAGATCGGCGGCGTATCGGACACCGATCTCGCGGCGACCGTCGGCGGTGGGCTCGACGTCGAGGTCGACGGCGAGGGTGCCGGGGACCTGCTCGCCCGTCAGCTCGATGACGCGGCGCAGTCGGGAGGGCGAGGTGATCGGCATGATGCCCGGCAGGATCGGGATCTCGACCCCGGCACTGCGGGCGCGGGCGACGAAGGCAAGGTAGTCGTCGGCGTGGAAGAACAACTGGGTGATCGCGAGGGTCGCCCCCGCGGCCTGCTTCGCGAGGAGGGCGTCGATGTGCTCGGCGGGGTACCGCGAGCGCGGGTGGCCGTTGGGGAAGGCGGCGACGGCGATGTCGACGCTCGGCCGCCGCTCGACGCGGGCGGCGCCCGGGACGCCGGGGATGGGCTCCTCGGTGTACGGGGACGTCTCGGCCTGCACGCGGTCGATGAGCTGCACCAGCTGGGCCGCGCTCTCGAGGTCGCCGAGCGCCGCCGCATCCTCTCCGGCTCCCGCCGGCGGATCCCCCCGCAGCGCCAGGAAGGAGCGTATGCCGGCGTCGAGGAACTCGCGGATGAGGGCCGTCGCCTCGGCGTACGAGCTGCCGATGCAGGTCAGGTGCGCCAACGGCTCGACGCGCGTCTCGCGCAGGATGTGCGTGAGCACCTCGAGGGAGCGACCGCCGCCGGAGCCGCCGGCGCCGTAGGTGACGGAGATGAAGGCGGGGTCGACGGCGGCGAGCCGGTCGATCGTCTCGTAGAGGGCGGCGTAGGACGCGTCGCTGCGCGGCGGGTAGACCTCGAACGAGACCGGCACCGTCGTGACCGACGAGGGCTGGATGATCGACATGGCGGTGCTCCGGAGACGGGACGGAAAGGCCTGGCGGCCGCGGACCGCACACACGGGTGCGGGGACATCGCGGGCGGGTGCCGGGCTCGGCTGTCGCTCCGGGCCCGGGGTTCCGGGCCACTGTTGATGCCCTCATGCTGCCACGCGGGTCGGCGCCGTGACGGGCATGTGACGCCCGGTTTCGATCCGGCCGCCGCGTACCGTGGAGCCATGACGACGATCGCCCCCTACGGTTCCTGGATCTCGCCGCTGTCCGCCGCCGACGCGTCTGCTGCGGCCGCGCGGTTCGACGGCGCACGGTACGTCGGCGACGAGATCTGGTGGGGCGAGTCCCTGCCCGACGAGGGCGGCCGGACGACGGTGCGCCGCGCGGCCGACGACGGCACCGCGATCGACGTGCTGCCCGCGCCCTGGAGCGCCCGGTCCCGCGTGCACGAGTACGGCGGTGGGTCGTGGACGACCTCCGACGACGGCCGTCTCTTCTTCGTCGAGAAGACCGACCAGCGCGTCTGGATGCTCGGCCCCGGCGGCGAGCCCGAGGCCCTCACCCCGGTCGACGACCGCGCCCGCCACGGCGGCCTGCGCTGGCAGGCGGGCACCCTGCTGGCCGTCCGCGAGGTCCACGACGACTCCCCCGTCCCCCGCCGGTCGATCGTTGCGATCCCGCTCGCGGGCGGCGAGGTGCGTGAGCTCGTCAGCGGGAGCGACTTCCTCGCTCAGCCCGCCCTGTCGCCCGACGGCCGGCGGCTCGCCTGGGTCGCGTGGGACCACCCGGACATGCCGTGGGACCGCACGCAGGTCCGCGTCGCGGAGCTCGACGACGGCCTCGTGTCGACCTGGCGGACGGTGACGTCGGGCGCGACCGCCGCGCTGCAGCCGGAGTGGGATGCCGCGTGCCGCCTCGTCTTCGTCGACGACCCGACGGGGCGGTGGAACCTCCGCCGCGAGGACGCGGCATCGCCCGAGGGATCCGTGCCGGTCGCACCCGCGGACGCGGACACCGGCGGCGGCCTGTGGGTGCTCGGCGTGCGGTGGTACGCCCCGCTCGCCGACGGCGGATTCGTCGCCGTCCGCACGAACGGTGCCGACGAGGTCGTGCGGATCGGGGCGGACGGCGTCGTCGCCGCGACCGACGTGCCGGCACGATCCCGCGTCGTCGTCGAGGACGTGGCGGGCTCGCGCGCGCTCGTCTCGGGGACGGGCCCTGGGATCACCGGCATCTGGGAGATCACCCCGGACGGACGCGCGCGCCTCGTCCGCGGCACACCCTCGGGTCTGGGCGCGGAGTGGATCCCGCCGGTGCGCCCGCTGACCGTCCCTGGACCGCACGGCGGCGTCCACGCCTACGACCACCCGCCGACGAGCCCGGACTTCGCCGCCCCCGAGGGCGAACTGCCGCCGTACCTCGTCCTCGTGCACGGCGGCCCGACGGCGCACGTCGGCGGCGTCGCCGACAGCCGCATCACCTTCTTCACGAGCCGCGGCATCGGCGTCCTCGAGGTCAACTACGGCGGCTCGACCGGGTACGGACGCGCCTACCGCGAACGATTGCGGGGGCAGTGGGGCGTCGTCGACCGCGACGACGTGGCAGCCGCGGCATCCGGTCTCGCGGCGGAGGGACGAGCGGATGCCGCCCGCATCGCGATCGCCGGTGGTTCCGCCGGCGGGTGGACCGTCCTCGCCGCCCTCGTCGGGACGGACGTGTTCAGCGCGGGCATCTCCCGCTACGGGGTGGGGGATGCGCGGCTGCTGGCGACCGACACCCACGACTTCGAGGCGCGCTACCTCGACGGGCTCATCGGGCCCCTGCCCGAGGCCGAGGCGCTCTACCTCGAACGCTCACCCCTCGGCCACACGGAGGGCTTCCGCGTGCCGGTGCTCCTGCTGCAGGGCGCCGACGACGCGGTGGTGCCGCCGTCGCAGGCCGAAGCGATCCGGGACGCGCTGGCGGACAAGGGCGTGCCCCACGCCTACGTCCTGTACGACGGCGAGGGGCACGGCTTCCGACGGGCGGAGTACGTCATCCACGCGCTCGAGTCCGAACTCGCCTTCCTGGGCGAGGTGTTCGGCTTCGAGACGCCCGGCGTCCCCGCGATCGCGCTCAGCTGACCGCGGGCGCGCTCAGCGGGTGAAGGGCGCGAGCTCCGCGGCGAGTCGCTCCGACACGTGCGCGTGGACGGCGGTGCCGCCCTCCTCGTGGCGCGTCGACAGGATGTGTCCGGACTCGTGGACCGCGTTGACGAGGTCGCCGCGGTCGTACGGCACGAGCGCCCGGACCTCGACGGCCGGCAGCGGCAGCGCGTCCTCGATCGTCGCGCGCAGCTCGGCGACGCCTTCGCCCGTCCGGGACGAGACGAAGTGGGCCTTCGGCTCGAGCCCGCGCAGCACGAGCCGCGTGTCGGGGTCGATGAGGTCGGCCTTGTTGAAGACGACGATCTCGTTCGTCGAGCGAGCGCCCACGTCGCCCATCACGTCGCGCACGGTCGCCAGCTGCGCCGCCGGATCGGGGTGCGACCCGTCGACGACGTGCACGATGACGTCGGCATCGCCGACCTCCTCGAGCGTCGAGCGGAACGCCTCGACCAGCTGGTGCGGCAGGTTGCGGACGAACCCGACGGTGTCGGTGAGCGTGTAGACGCGTCCGTCGGCGGCCTGGGCCCGGCGCACCGTGGCATCCAGGGTCGCGAACAGGGCGTTCTCGACGAGGACACCCGCGCTCGTGAGCTTGTTCAGCAGGCTCGACTTTCCGGCGTTCGTGTACCCCGCGATCGCGACCGAGGGGATCGTGTTGCGCTTGCGCTCGGCGCGCTTGGCGTCGCGGGCGGGCGCGAAGTCGCGGATCTGCCGGCGCAGCATCGCCATGCGGGTGCGGATGCGGCGACGGTCGAGCTCGATCTTCGTCTCACCGGGACCGCGCGAGCCCATACCGGCACCGCCGGCACCGACCTGGCCACCCGCCTGACGGCTCATCGAGTCACCCCACCCGCGCAGGCGCGGGAGGAGGTACTCGAGCTGGGCGAGCTCGACCTGCGCCTTGCCCTCGCGGCTCTTCGCGTGCTGGCTGAAGATGTCGAGGATGACGGTCGTGCGGTCGATGACCTTGACCTTGACGACGTCCTCGAGCGCGCGCCGCTGGCTGGCGGCGAGCTCGGTGTCGGCGATGACGGTGTCGGCGCCGACGGCGACGACGAGGTCGCGCAGTTCCGCGGCCTTCCCGCGGCCGATGTAGGTCGCCGGGTCGGGGTGCGGACGCCGCTGCAGCACGCCGTCGAGGACGACGGCACCGGCGGTCTCGGCGAGCGCCGCGAGCTCGCGCAGCGAGTTCTCGGCATCCTCCGTCGATCCCTGCGGGTAGACGCCCACGAGGACGACGTTCTCGAGGCGCAGCTGCCGGTACTCGACCTCGGTGACGTCCTCGAGTTCGGTCGACAGGCCGGGGACGCGGCGCAGCGCGGCGCGCTCCTCGCGGTCCCATTGCTCGCCGTCGGTGTCGCCGTAGGCGACGGTGCTCTCGTCCTGCAACGCCTGTGCGGCGCCGAACACGCGCACCCCCGAACGCGCTTCGGCGCGCGCGAGCACGCGGTCGACCGGGTCCACCGGTTCGTCCGTCGTGGCAGGGGTGGTGGTGTCTGTCATGTGATCCTTTCGCGGCCTCGCGGCCATCCGTGAACTCTAGCTTCCCGCGCCCGGGACCGCCTCCGCTACGCTCGTCGCATGGGGAGCGACCATTACTTCAGCGCGTCCCCGTCCAGCTCTGAGAACCTCCGCCGCATCCGTGTGTCCCTCGCCGGTCGCGATGTCGAGGTGACGACGGCTGGCGGGGTGTTCAGTCCCGACCACATCGACGGCGGGACGGCGGTGCTCCTGGCGAACACTCCCCCACCACCGGCCGGCGGTCATCTGCTCGACCTCGGATGCGGCTGGGGTCCGATCGCGCTGTCCCTCGCCCTCGACGCCCCGCGCGCCACGGTCTGGGCCGTGGACGTCAACGAGCGGGCTCTCGACCTCGTCCGCCGCAACGCGGAGGAACTCGGCCTCGACAACGTCAACGCCGTACAGCCCGAAGATGTTCCGGAGGGCGTCGCCTTCCGCACGATCCGTTCGAACCCTCCGATCCGGGTGGGTAAGGACGTCCTGCACGGGATGCTCGAGACCTGGATCCCCCGGCTCGCCGAACGCAGCGACGCGTGGCTCGTCGTCCAGCGCAACCTCGGCTCCGATTCGCTGCAGCGCTGGCTCGCCGCCTCGCTGGACCGCGGCTATTCGGTCAGCCGCGCGGCGACCGGACGCGGCTTCCGCGTGTTGAAGGTGCGCCGCCACGGCACGCCCGCGACGGGCACGATCCCGCTCCCCTGACGTCGCCGTCCGGCTCAGGCGAGGGTGATCTCGCCGGAGAAGACGAGGGATGCCGGCCCCGAGAGGAGCACCCGCTCCCCCGCATCCGTCCGGACCACCCGGACGCCCAGGCGACCGCCCCGCACGTCGACGGTCCAACGGTCCGGCGCACCGGTGCCGGCCCAGTGACGGACGGCGAGCGCGGATGCCGCGACCCCCGTCCCGCACGAGAGGGTCTCGCCCACGCCCCGCTCGAACACGCGCATGCGGATGGCGCCGACGCCGTCGGTGACGAGGGGCTCCTCGGGGACGACGAACTCGACGTTCGCGCCGGCGGCGGGCTCAGGGTCGAGGAGCGGCTGCACGGACAGGTCGAGCCCGGCGAGCTCGTCCTCGCTCGAGAGCGCGACGACGACGTGCGGGTTCCCGACGTCGATGCCGAGACCGGGTCGGGCGACCTTGAGCCCGCGGGCGCGGACGAGGACCTCGTCCGCCGTCGGTCGCCACAGGCCCAGGTCGACCTCGAAGCCGTTGTCGGCGAGGGTGACGGTCTTGGTGCCGGCGCGGGTGCCGATCCGGAGGGTCTCGCCCGGCGCGAGCGTCGCGAGCCCGGCGCTGAGCAGGTACTTCACGAAGACGCGGACCCCGTTGCCGCACATCTCGGCGACGGATCCGTCGGCGTTGCGGTAGTCCATGAACCACTCGGCGTCGGGGGTCTGCGCGCCGGCGTCGATGGCCGAGGAGCGCACGACGCGCAACAGCCCGTCACCGCCGATGCCGAAGCGACGATCGGTGAGGGCGGCGATCTGCTCACCGGTCAGGTGCAGGTCGCCGTCGGGATCGGCGACCACGACGAAGTCGTTGCCCGTCCCGTGGCCCTTCGAGAATGCGATCGTCGACACCCGACCAGTCTAGGCGCGGGCAGCGGCACGGACGCCGGTCACGGCGAGTGCGGTGCCGCCGCCACCAGGCGGGCGCCGGGGGTCCCGGCATCCACCCACTGGATCCCGGGGTACCGGCGGAACCACGACACCTGACGGCGGGCGTACCGCCGCGTCAGCGCTTGGGTTTCGGCGATCGCCTCGTCCTCGGTCATCCGACCCGCGAGCTGCGCGAGGGCCTGCGCGTAGCCGATCGCCCGGGGCGCGGTCGGGCCGGACTCGAGTCCCTCCGCACGCAACGTCTCGACCTCGGCGAGCAGACCGTCCCGCCACATCCCGCGCACCCGCTCGTCGAGGCGCTGCACCAGCTCCCCGCGCTCGAGATGCACGCCCACGATCGTCGTGTCGGGATGCCACAGCACGGGCGCGTCCGGCAGCGCGGCGCCATGCGTGTCGGCGCCCTGCAGGAGGACCTCGAGGGCACGGACGACGCGCCTGCCGTTGCGCGGATCGAGACGGTCGGCGGCACCCGGGTCCACCTGTCGGATGCGGGCGAGGAGCGCCTCGGCGCCGTGCGCGTCGAGGTCCGCCTCGAGACGGGTACGCAGGGCGGGATCGCGCGGCGGGAACCGGAAGTCGAAGACGACACTCGAGACGTAGAGGCCAGACCCGCCGACGAGGATCGCGTCGCCGCCGCGGTCGAAGACCCCGCGGATCGCCGCCCGCGCGCGCTCCTGGTAGACCGCGACGGCGACGTCCTCGGTCACGTCGAACTCGTCGAAGAGGTGATGCGGGATGCCGCGACGCTCCGCCTCGGGCAGTTTGGCCGTCCCGATGTCCATGCCGCGGTAGAGCTGCATGGCGTCGGCATTCACGACCTCTGCCGGCCGACCGCGACGGATCAGCTCCTCGGCGATCTCCAGCGACAGCGCGGTCTTGCCGGTGCCGGTCGCGCCGACGATCGCCCACAGGCGCGCCGCGCCCACGGGATCAGAGCCCGGGCGTCGCGGTGCGCAGCGCCGGCAGACCGAGCGAGACCGCGCGGGGCCCCGCCTCCCCCGCCGGGGCGGGCACGCCGCAGGAGTCCGCCTGCGCGCGGTCCCACGCGTCGCCGGCCCGCGTGCGGCGGATGCGCAGCGGCGCGCCGTCGGGGCTGTCGGCGAGCAAGTGGAACGGAGCGGCGTGGGTGATCACCGTCGTGACGACGTCGCCGGGGCGCGGCGTCGGCGATCCGTCGGGAACCTCGAAGTGCACGAGGCGGTTGTCCTCGGCGCGACCGGTCAGGCGGCGGGTCGCGGCATCCTTCTTCCCCTCCCCCGTGGACACGAGCACCTCGACCGTGCGACCGAGCTGGGCCTGGTTCTCCTCGAGGGAGATCCGCTCCTGGAGGGCGACGAGGCGGTTGTACCGCTCCTGCACGACCTCCTTCGGCACCTGGTCGGGCATGGTTGCCGCAGGCGTGCCCTCGCGGATCGAGTACTGGAAGGTGAACGCGCCGGCGAACCGCGCCTGCTCGACGACACGCATCGTGTCCTCGAAGTCCTCGTCGGTCTCGCCGGGGAACCCGACGATGATGTCCGTCGAGATCGCGGCGTGCGGCATCTTCTCGCGCACACGGTCGAGGATGCCGAGGAACCGCTCGCTGCGGTACGAACGACGCATCGCCTTGAGGATGCGGTCCGATCCCGACTGCAGGGGCATGTGCAGCTGCGGCATGACCGCGGGGGTCTCGGCCATCGCGTCGATCACGTCGTCGGTGAAGGCGGCCGGGTGCGGGCTCGTGAAGCGCACCCGCTCGAGACCGGGGATCTCGCCGGCGGCGCGCAGAAGCTTGCTGAAGGCCTGCCGGTCGCCGAACTCGACGCCGTAGCTGTTGACGTTCTGACCGAGCAGGGTGACCTCGATCGCGCCGTCCTCGACGAGCAGCCGGATCTCGTTCAGGATGTCGCCGGGGCGACGATCCTTCTCCTTGCCGCGCAGGCTCGGGACGATGCAGAACGTGCACGTGTTGTTGCAGCCGACCGAAATCGAGACCCAGCCGCTGTGCGCGGAGTCGCGCTTGGTGGGGAGGGTCGAGGGGAACACCTCGAGGGACTCCAGGATCTCGAGCTCTGCCTCGCCGTTGTGGCGGGCACGCTCGAGGAGGCTCGGAAGCGACCCCATGTTGTGGGTACCGAAGACCACGTCGACCCACGGGGCCTTCTGCTGGACGGATTCCTTGTCCATCTGGGCCAGGCACCCGCCGACGGCGATCTGCATGCCGTCGTGCTTGTCCTTGCGGCTCTTGAGGTGACCGAGCGTGCCGTACAGCTTGCCCGCCGCGTTGTCGCGCACCGCGCACGTGTTGATCACGACGACGTCGGCCTCGGTCCCCGTATCGGCGCGCACGTACCCGGCCGACTCGAGCGATCCTGAGAGCCGCTCGGAGTCGTGGACGTTCATCTGGCACCCGAAAGTGCGCACCTCGTACGTGCGAGGACGACCGTCCGCGCCGACGGCGGCATCGGACGGGGCGATGAGGGTGGGGGCAGCGGAAGGGCTGGTCATGATCAGGCCATTCTACGAGCCGCGTCGCGGTGCCGGAGGCGGCGCCGCTCAGCGCAGGAGCGAGCGGATGCGGCCCGCCGAGATCGCGCTGAAGACGACCGCCACAGCCAGCAGGATCGTGACGGCCGCCCACGCGGGCACCGTCGCTGCCCCGACGGCGATGTCGATGCCGTAGAACTCCGACAGGTCGGCGACGGCCTTCGTGTCGCCACCCGTCACCGCCTGGAGCGTGCCCTCCGTGAAGGGGCGCCGCAGCAGCATCGCCCCCTGCGCGAACGGCAGCGCGTTGATGACGTCGGCCACGGTCTCGGGCAGCGAGCCGACCGGGATGTACGAGCCCGCGACGAACCCCAGCACGGTACCCACGACGGTGGAGAACGCGGAGTAGGCCCCGGTCGTCGTGAGGAACGACGCTCCGAAGCACCCGAGCGTCGTGAACGCCGCGCAGCACAGGAGCATCGCGCCGAGCGCGGCCACGATCTGCTCCAGCGGCAGCCAGGTACCGCGGACGAGCCCCAGATGGAGGAGTGTGAGGACGAAGATGATCCCCGACATGAGCACGGCGACGGTGACCGAGGAGATGAGGTAGCCGAGCACGAGGTGCGTTCGCCGGATCGGGGCGACCAGGAAATCGCCGAACCGCCCCGTCGCCCGATCGTCCACGAACACCGAGACGGCGCCGATGCCCGAGGTGACCGTCGTGAGCAGGACGATGCCCGACAGCATCCAACTGTCGACGAACGCCTCGATCTCGCCGCGGCTCGCGCGAGGCAGGGACTGCTCGAGCGCGTCGACCTGCAGGCGCGCGAGGAAGAGCGTGTACAGGAGGAAGAGGATGAGACCGCTCAGCAGCGAGAAGAAGACGTTGAGGCGGTCGCGGAAGAAGAGGGTGAGGTTGCGGCGCACGATGGCCGCGACGATCCTCACGCCGCCTCCTCCGTTTCGTCCCGTCGGCCCGTGAGCGCGAGGAACACGTCGTCCATGCGCCCGTGCCGGAACTCGAAGTCGCGCACGCCGTCGCCTAGGACGGCGAGGATGCGGCGGGCCTGGTCCGCGCCCGCCACGGGGACGACCAGCACCTCGCCGTCACGTTCGACAGTCGCGGGATCGACGTCGGGATGGGCGAGCACGGCCGCGGGGTCGTCGGTCGTCACAGTGAGGATGCTGCGGCTGAACCGGGCGCGCAACTCGGTCGGCGTCCCCTCGGCCACGATGCGGCCCGCGTCGATGATGCTGACCTGATCGGCTTCCTCGGTCTCCTCCATGTAATGGGTCGTGAGGAAGACGGTGAGTCCCCGCTCGTGGCGGAGTCTGCCGATCGCGGCCCAGACCGCGACGCGGCTGGCAGGGTCGAGGCCCGCCGTCGGTTCGTCGAGGAAGAGGATCGCCGGCTCGTGAAGAAGGGCGCGCGCGATGTCCGCGCGGCGGCGCTGACCGCCGGACAGCCGTCCGTACGGGCGCCCGAGGACGTCCTCGAGCTCGATCAGCTCGGACAGTTCGGACAGACGCACACCGAAGCGCCCGCGGGACACGCCCGACAGGGTCGCTCGCAGGGCGAGGTTCTCCCGCACCGTGAGGCCGTCGTCGAGGAGCGAGCGTTGGAAGACGACGCCGATCTCGGAGCGCACCGCCTCACCGTCGGCCGCCAGGTCCCGGCCGGCCACCCGCACGCGACCCGCGTCGGCCCGGAGCAGCGTCGTGAGGCATCCGATCGTCGTCGACTTGCCCGCGCCGTTGGCGCCGAGGAAGGCGAACAGCTGGCCGTCGGGGACGGTCAGCGAGATCCCGTCCACCGCCCGCACCGCCCGGTACGACTTGACGAGTCCCTCGACCTCGATCGCCACAGCACGCCCTCTCCGTCGTGCGATGCGCACGTGGGGCCGAGTCTGTCAGACGAGGCCGCACGACGGCACCGTCGACACGGGAGTCACGGCTCGAAACGAACCCCGCTCCGTGGAGGCGCGCTGAGCTCATCCAGCGCCTGACGCGCCACCGACAGCGCGACGGCGCCGTACCCCCGTCGGGCGAGCTGCCCCGCCAACCGCCGCAGCGCGGCATCCCGCTCCACACCCATCAGTCCGCGCGCCTTGGTACGGGCGAACTCGAGAGCGCGCTCGGCCTCGTCGTCGGGAAGCTGTGCGAGCGCCTCGTCGACGACCTCTCGCGGGATTCCTCGCTGCGAGAGCGTCTGCGCGATGGCCTGACGACCCTGAGCCTTGCGCGAGGTCGCCTTGTCGATCAGCTGCTCCGCCAGGGCGGCGTCGTCGAGGTACCCCAACGAGAGAAATCTGTCGATGATGCCCTCGGATGCGGCCTCATCGAGGTCGTGCTCTCGGAGAGCCGATCGCGCCTCCCGGACGGACAGCGACCGCGTGCGGAGTTTTCGCAGCAGCGTCCGCTCCGCCGCCGCGGCGGCCTCATCTTCCTCGGCGGGGACGACCACGGGAAGGGTCCCCGTCGCCGGATGGGCGGCACGCGCGGCCCGCTCCGATTCCGATCGCTCGCCGATCCACGTCGCATGCCACGGCTGGGCCTCGGTATCGCCGGAGGATACGGATGAGCGCTCGACCCGCTGTCCGAAGAGGGGGATGACGGGGGCGAGCGAGTCGCGCTCGCCCCCGTTCCGGTCCGTCATGATCAGGCCGGGCGGCGAGCCGCCAGCTCGTCGGGCGTCGCGGCATCCGCTTCAGCCTGCTTGGGCTGACCGATGCCGAGCTTCTGCTTGATCTTGGTCTCGATCTCGGCTGCCACATCGGTGTTCTTCAGCAGGAAGTTGCGGGAGTTCTCCTTGCCCTGACCGAGCTGCTCGCCCTCGTACGTGTACCACGCACCCGACTTCTTGACGATGCCGTGCTCGACGCCGAAGTCGATGAGGCTGCCCTCGCGGGAGATCCCGACACCGTAGAGGATGTCGAACTCCGCCTGCTTGAAGGGAGGCGCCATCTTGTTCTTGACGACCTTCACACGTGTGCGGTTGCCCACGGCCTCGGAGCCGTCCTTCAGCGTCTCGATGCGACGGATGTCGAGGCGGACGGACGCGTAGAACTTGAGCGCCTTACCGCCGGCGGTGGTCTCGGGCGAACCGAAGAACACACCGATCTTCTCGCGGAGCTGGTTGATGAAGATCGCGGTCGTCTTCGTCTGGTTCAGACCACCCGTGATCTTGCGGAGGGCCTGCGACATGAGGCGCGCCTGGAGACCCACGTGGGAGTCACCCATCTCACCCTTGATCTCGGCCTCGGGGACGAGCGCGGCGACGGAGTCGATGACGACGAGGTCGATGGCGCCGGAGCGGATCAGCATGTCGGCGATCTCGAGCGCCTGCTCACCCGTGTCGGGCTGCGAGACGAGCAGGGCGTCGATGTCGACGCCCAGCTTCTCGGCGTAGGCGGGGTCGAGGGCGTGCTCGGCATCGATGAAGGCGGCGATGCCACCGGCGCGCTGCGTGTTCGCGATCGCGTGCAGCGTCAGCGTCGTCTTACCCGAGGACTCCGGACCGTAGATCTCCACGACACGTCCGCGGGGGATGCCGCCGATGCCGAGCGCGACGTCGAGCGCGATGGAACCGGTCGGGATGACCTCGACGGGAGCGCGCTCGTCGCTGCCCAGTCGCATGATCGATCCTTTGCCGAACTGGCGATCGATCTGGGCGAGGGCCGATTCGAGGGCCTTCTCGCGGTCGGCAGGTGATGGCATGTCGTGCTCCTTCGTGCTCGCGGTTCCGTCGCCCGTAGGCTGTCGCGATCGTCACCGACGGTTCGGATTCTGCGACAGGGCGGGGGTGTCATCTGACGTCGTTCACGTTAGGAGGACCCTCCGACATCCATCTGCCGGCGCCTGCTTCCGTGGATGACGTCTCTACGACACCCGCTGTGAAGGAGACTACGCCCGTATCGAACGCATCTTCGATACGACACGCCGGTCAGCGGCGGGGATCGAGCCGTCCTGCCCCGTGTCGGCGGGCGACGGGGACGTCGGTCTCCGCGCAGAGCGCGTACCAGACCTCGCGAGGCGGGACGCCGGCGTCCAGCGCTTCGCGCGCGGTCTTGTTACCCACGGCGGAGAGCACCAGATCCGAGACGAGGGCGGACCCCCCGGCACCGAACTCGTCCGAGACGGCGCGATCGAACTCGCTGTGACGCATCGAGCGGTCAGCGCAGCGACAGCTCGGGAGCGGGGACGTCCTCTCCCAGCGACGCGAGGTCGTCCGGGACGACGTCGCTCAGCGAGTGCAGGCCCTCCAGCACGGAGATGCGCTCGCCCACCTCGCGCATGATGGCGGAGATCGGCACATCCAGTGCCTCGGCGACGGCGGCGAGGATCTCGCTCGACGCCTCCTTCTGCCCGCGCTCGACTTCGCTCAGGTAGCCGAGGGCCACACTGGCCTTGCCGGACACCTGGCGGAGGGTGTGACCCTTCTGCAGACGGAAGTCGCGGAGGACGTCACCGATCTCTTGACGAACCAGGATCATGCGTGGGCCCTCCCTCTGCTGCGATCCACCGAATCCCTTGCGGGGGAACCACGGTACAACACGTTCGATGTCACCCTAGACCCCGAGCGCTGGGGAATGGATGGGAATCACCGAGACGTAACGTGCACGGAACAAGCGCTATTCCCGCCTCAGAGAGCGTCGACGGCGAGCGTGATCGCACGGGCTGCCGCAGCCGTGCGGATCTCGTCCCGGTCGCCCTCCAACAGGAGCGACTCGACCCGCGAACCGAGGGGCGTGGAGACGGCGATGTGCACCGTTCCCACCGGCTGCCCGTCCGACGACACCGGGCCTGCGATCCCCGTCGTGGCGATGCCGACGTCGGCGGGCTCGGCGCCGCCGACGGTGCGGCGGACGCCGTCCGCCATCTGGCGCGCCACCCGCGGATGCACGGGACCGTGGGCCTCGAGGAGGGTCGCGTCGACACCGAGGAGCCGCTCCTTCAGATCGGTGGCGTAGGCGACGACGCCGCCGCGGAAGACGGCCGACGCACCCGACACCGAGACGACGGATGCCGCGACGAGGCCGCCCGTGAGCGACTCGGCGACACCGAGGGTCCACCCCAGTTCCTTCAGTCGCTCGACGAGCCGCTCGGACTCGGAGCGGGGTCCGCTGGCGACCGCGGTCTGCTCGAGCTCCTCGGGGAGTTCGCTGGGCGTCCGGTGCATCATGGCTTCCTCGAGGTGCGGGAGCGGAGCGCGGTGACGACGTAGTCGATCCCGCTGGCGACGGTCAGGACGACGGCCACGCTCATCGTGATCGTGTTGACGACGTGGATCCACTCCCCCACGACCGTCCAGAGCGGTAGGAGGGCGAGCGAGAGGGCGACGGCCTGCGCGACCGTCTTCAGCTTGCCCATCCAGGCGGCCGCCACCACGTGGTCGGTGGCCACGACGAGGCGGTGCACCGTGATCCCGAGTTCGCGCACGAGGACGAGGACGACGACCCAGACGGGCAGTTCCCCGAGGATGGACAGCGACACGAAGGCGGCGCCGGTCAGCACCTTGTCGGCGATCGGATCGAGCAGCTTGCCGAGGTCCGTCACGATGTCGTGCTTGCGGGCGAGATACCCGTCGATGCCGTCCGTCGCGATCGCGACGATGAACAGCACCGCCGCCCACCACCGGAGCGGGCCGTCCGAGCCGCCGTCGGCGAGGAGCATCCAGACGAACACCGGCGCGCACAGGATGCGCAGGATCGTGATGGCGTTCGGGAGCTGCCGCGGGATCGTCACGGTCCGAGCCTATCGAGCCGCGGACACCCGACCTCAGTCGCGGCCCGTGAGACCCCAGGCATCCTCATCGCCCTCGGACTCGACGACCTCGTAGCCCTCGAACTGCTGCGTCACCGCGTCGGGCCCGTACGGGTCGGCCGCAGGAGTCGACACGGGCGTCGCGTCCGCCGGAGGCTCCTCGCCGCGGAGGCGGGCGAGGACGGCGGGCAGCTCGTCGGGGGTGACGAGCACGTCGCGGGCCTTGGAACCCTCGGAGGGACCGACGATCTCGCGCGCCTCGAGGAGGTCCATGAGGCGACCCGCCTTCGCGAAGCCGACCCGGAGCTTGCGCTGCAGCATCGACGTCGACCCGAACTGGGTCGTGATGATCTGCTCGGCGGCGGCGAGGAGCAGCTCGAGGTCGTCACCGATGTCGGCGTCGATCTCCTTCTTCTCGACGATCGCCTCGACGTCCTTGCGGTACTCGGGACGCGCCTGGTTCTTGACGTGCGCGACGACCTTCTCGATCTCCTTCTCGGCGACCCACGCGCCCTGGACGCGCACGGCCTTCGAGGCCCCCATCGGGAGGAAGAGGCCGTCGCCCTGTCCGATGAGGCGGTCGGCGCCGGGCTGGTCGAGGATGACGCGCGAGTCGGTGACGCTCGTCACCGCGAACGCGAGACGGGACGGGACGTTCGCCTTGATCAGACCCGTCACGACGTCGACCGACGGCCGCTGCGTCGCGAGGACGAGGTGGATGCCGGAGGCACGGGCCAACTGCGTGATGCGGACGATCGAGTCCTCGACGTCGCGGGGAGCGACCATCATGAGGTCCGCGAGCTCGTCGACCACGACCAGCAGGTAGGGATAGGGCTTTAGGACGCGCTCGCTGCCGGCGGGGAGCTGGATCTCGCCCGCCACGACGGCGCGGTTGAAGTCGTCGATGTGACGGAATCCGAACGACGCGAGGTCGTCGTACCGCATGTCCATCTCCTTCACGACCCACTGCAGCGCTTCGGCAGCCTTCTTGGGGTTCGTGATGATGGGCGTGATGAGGTGCGGCACGCCGGCGTACGAGGTGAGCTCCACCCGCTTGGGGTCGATGAGCACCATGCGGACGTCCGACGGCTTCGCGCGCATCAGCAGACTCGTGATCATCGAGTTCACGAAGCTCGACTTGCCCGAGCCGGTCGATCCCGCGACCAGGAGGTGGGGCATCTTGGCGAGGTTCGCGACGACGTAGCCGCCGCCGACGTCCTTCCCGATGCCGATCGTCATGGGATGCGTCGCCTGCTGCGCGTTGGGCGAGCGCAGGACGTCGCCGAGCGTGACGATCTCGCGGTCGGTGTTGGGGATCTCGACACCGATCGCGCTCTTGCCCGGAATCGGGGCGAGGATGCGGACCTCGTTGGAGGCGACGGCGTAGGCGATGTTGTTGGTGAGCGCGGTGATGCGCTCGACCTTGACCCCGGACCCCAGAGCGATTTCATACTGGGTCACGGTCGGGCCGCGCGAGAAGCCGGTCACCTTCGCGTCGATGGAGAACTGCTCGAAGACGCCCATGATGGCGCGGACCATCGCGTCGTTCGCCTCGGAGCGCGCCTTGTGCGGCGTGCCGGCGGCGAGCGCGTCGGCGGACGGCAGCCGGTAGTCCGCGGCATCCGGGTCGACGGAGTCGAGATTCGCGGCCACGAAGTCTGGCAGCGGCGGGACGGGCGGCACGTCCCCGGCCGCGGCGTCGCGTTTGCGGCCCGGCGTGCGAGGCGCGGCGGGCGCGATGATCTCCGTCACGGCATCCGGCATCACCTCGGGCGTCGGCGTCGTCACCGGGTTGTCGAAGCTGCCGTCGCCGCTGGCCTCGAGGAGCGCCGTCAGGTCGTCGGCGCCCAGTCCGCCGTCGGCGTCCTCTTCGCGGCCGGACTTGTTGCGCCGCCACCAGGGCAGCGACTCGCCCTCGTCCTCGGGTGCGTCGAAGGCGACCGTCGGTCCGGTCCGCCCCTGGGACGGGGCGTCGTCGGCCTCGGAGCGCTCGGCGCCGAACATCCAGGCGTACAGGTCGCCGAGGCGCCGCCCGATGCGGTTCGGCGGTGTCTTGGTGAGGATGAGGACGCTGAGGAACGCGAGCAGGCCCAGCACGATGCCGGCCCCGATCTCGGAGAGCACCGTCAACGGCTCGCCGATGGCCCACCCGAAGAGGCCGCCCGCGGCGCTCAGTGCGGCGAGGCCCTCGCTCGGCTGCGGTCGGTCGGCGACGACGTGGCAGAAACCGGCGACCGCGAGGATGAACAGGCCCGCGCCGATGCCGATCCGGCCGTTGTCGTGGACGGAGGGCGGATGCCGGAAGAGCCACCCCGCGAGCAGGAGCAGGATGACGGGGAAGACGAACGCCTCGCGCCCGATGAGCGCACCCACGGTGTAGGCGCTGATGTTGGTGCCGACCTCGGTCCCGATGAGGAACCACTCGACGACGGCGCCGGCGATCGCCATGAGGACGAGGAGGAACGGGAACCCGTCGCGCCGCTGGTCCTTCTCGAGCGATTCGGAGCCGAAGGCGCGGAACATGCCGCCCGCCACGTGCGCGAGCCCCAGCCAGGCGCGGACCAGGACCGGGGGACGCTCGACGTCGTCGACGTACCGCTTCGGGGCCGGTTCGGCCTTTCGACGAGGCGTGGGCTCGGCTTTCTTCGCGCGCGCCGAGGAGCCCGACGCGGAGGCGCGGGGTTTGCTGGCCGGACTGCTGCTCCTGGGCATACCTTCCACGGTAGGCGCGAGGACCGACATGTGCCCGGATTGACGCGACCCCTCGCCCGTATCCGCGGTCAGCCGAGGCGCATGACCATCGTGTCGCGGCCGAACCCGCTGCGCGTGACCGCGAACCCCTCGCCCCGGTAGAGGACCTGGGCGAAGTTCCCCCGCTCGACGGACAGGCAGATGCGCGCGCGGCCCTCGGTACGGGCCTCCTCGCACAGTCGCCGCAGGAGCGCACGCCCGACGCCGTGCGAACGCCACAGCGGTTTCACCCCGATGATGAGCTCGGGCACCCCTGTGCCGACGTACCCGAAGCCGGGATCGTTCGGCGGCATCGTCCGGTACCACGCGGCCCCGATCTGTTCCGCGCCGGCGACGGCGACGAACCCGACGTCACCGGGCCGCATCCACCCCGACAGGTACCTGCTGTAGTCGGGATGCGACAGGATCTCGTGTCGCGGGCGCGCCGCACCGGGCCGCCAGTTGGCGGCCTCGACGACCATGTCGCCGAGGAACACCCCGTCCGCCTGAACGGCCGGGCGCAGCGACCACGACTCGGGCATGCCCGAATGGTAGCGGCCTCGTCAGGCTTCGATCACCATGGGGACGATCATCGGCCGGCGACGCAGCGACTGGTTGACCCAGCGCCCGATCGTGCGGCGCACGACCTGCTGCAGGGCGTGCTGGTCGCGGACACCCGACTGGGCGGCGTCGGTGAGCGCCTGGGCGATCTTCGGCTTCACGGAGTCGAACACCGCATCGTCCTCCGCGACACCGCGCGCGTGGATCTCGGGACCCGTGACGATACGGCCGGTCGCGGCATCCACCACGACGATGACGGAGATGAACCCCTCCTCGCCCAGGATGCGACGGTCCTTCAGGTCGGCGTCCGTGATCTCGCCGACGGACGACCCGTCGACGTACACGAAGCCGAGGTCGAGCTGACCCACGACACGAGCCACCCCGTCCTTCAGGTCGATGACGGTGCCGTTCTCGGCGAGGATCGTGTTCTCGGCGGGGATGCCGCTGTCCTGCGCGAGCTTGGCGTTCGCCATGAGGTGGCGGTACTCGCCGTGGACGGGCAGGACGTTCTTCGGCTTCAGGATGTTGTAGCAGTAGAGGAGCTCACCGGCGGCGGCGTGGCCCGAGACGTGGACCTTCGCGTTCGCCTTGTGCACGACGTTCGCCCCGAGCTTGGTCAGCCCGTCGATCACGCGGTACACGGCGTTCTCGTTGCCCGGGATGAGGCTCGAGGCCAGGATGACCGTGTCGCCCTCGCCCGGCTCGATCGCGTGGTCGAGGTTCGCCATCCGCGACAGCACGGCCATCGGCTCGCCCTGCGAACCCGTCGACATGTAGACGATGCGGTCGTCGGGCAGGTCCTTGGCCTTCTTGTAGTCGATCAGCACGCCGTCGGGGACGTGGAGGTAGCCGAGCTGCTCGGCGATCGTCATGTTGCGGACCATCGACCGGCCGAGGAACGCGACCCGCCGGCCGTGCGCGGCGGCAGCGTCGATGACCTGCTGGACGCGGTGGACGTGGCTCGAGAAGCTCGCGACGATGACGCGGCGCGGTGCCTTGCCGATCACCTGATCGAGCACCGGCCCGATGGCGCGCTCGAGCGGGGTGAAGCCGGGGACGTCGGCGTTCGTGGAGTCGACGAGGAAGAGGTCGACCCCCTCCTCGCCGAGACGGGCGAACGCGCGGAGGTCCGTGAGGCGACCGTCGAGCGGCAGCTGGTCCATCTTGAAGTCGCCCGTCGCGAGGACGAGGCCCGCGGGGGTGCGGATGCCGACGGCCAGCGCATCCGGGATGGAGTGGTTGACCGCGACGAACTCGAGGTCGAAGGGCCCCACCTGCTCGCGCTGCCCCTCCTTGACCGTGAGCGTGTACGGCTTGATCCGGTGCTCCTTGAGCTTCGCCTCGACGAGCGCGAGGGTCAGCTGCGACCCGATGAGGGGGATGTCGCCCTTGCGCTTGAGGAGGTAGGGCACCGCTCCGATGTGATCCTCGTGACCGTGCGTGAGGACGACGCCGACGATGTCGTCGAGCCGGCCGCGGATCGCCTCGAAGTCGGGCAGGATCAGGTCGACGCCGGGCTGGTGCTCCTCGGGGAAGAGCACGCCGCAGTCGACGATGAGCAGCTTGCCGTCGAACTCGAAGACCGTCATGTTGCGGCCGACCTCACCGAGTCCGCCGACGGGGGTCACCCGGAGCGTGCCGGGAGCGAGCGCCTCAGGCGCTGAGACGGTCGTGCTCATCGAGTTGTTCCATGCACCTTCGGGAGGGCGCCGCCGGCGGCGGCGTTGCGGTCGGGGCGGAAGTTGGAGAAGTCGGCACCGTCGACATCCTTCACGAGGGCGAGTTCGTCCTCGATGAGGGCGGCTTCCCACTCCTCCGGCCCGACGAGCGGCAGACGCACGCGCGGGCTGGAGATGCGGCCGAGTCCGTGGAGGATGTACTTCGCACTCACGGTGCCCGGGACGTGGGTCATCACGGCGCGGACGAGGGGTTCGAGCTTCTGGTGCGCGGCGGTCGCGGTCTTCAGGTCGCCCTGGTTCACGGCATCCACGATCACGCGGTACGGCGCGGACGTGATGTTGGCGGTCACACCGATGAGTCCGGCGGCGCCGATCGACAGGTGCGGCAGGACGTTCGCGTCGTCGCCGGAGAAGTAGAGCAGGTCGGTCTGGTTGAGGACACGGCTGACCTCGCTGAAGTCACCCTTGGCGTCCTTCACCGCGAGGATGTTGGGATGCTTGGCGAGGCGCAGAATCGTCTCGTAGGTGATCGGGACACCCGTGCGCCCGGGGATGTCGTAGAGGATGACGGGCAGGTCCGTCGCGTCGGCGACGAGGCGGAAATGCGTCAGGATGCCGGCCTGGGTGGGCTTGTTGTAGTACGGCGTGACGATCATGATGCCGTCCGCGCCGGCCTTCTCGCTCGCCTTGTAGAGCTCGATCGCGTGAGCGGTCTCGTTGGAGCCGCCGCCCGTGATGATCTTCGCGCGCCCCGAGGACACGGACTTGCCCACTTCGACGAGCTTCAGCTTCTCGGCATCCGTCAGCGTGCTGGTCTCACCGGTCGTGCCGGTCACGACGATGCCGTCGGCGCCGCCGGTGATGACGTCGTCGATGTGCTTCTCGACCGCGGGCCAATCGACCTCGCCGTCGGCCGTCATCGGAGTGACGAGCGCGACGAGCACCTGACCGAACGGATTGGCGGAGTGCGTCATGGTTCCCAGGGTACCGGTCGGGGTCCGTCGGTCGTGCGGGGTGGTGGTGACAGATGCACGATCCGTGGGATGGGTGTCTTCTCGATCTCTCGGGCCTTTGTCTCCGTCACCGCTGCTCGTGCATCCGTCGCCGACTGCGAGCGAGGGTGCCGAGGATCGCGCGCTCGACTCGGGGCCAGTCGTGGACGATGAGGGCGTAGTCGAACCGCAGCGTCTCGTACCCCGCAGCGGCGGCTTCGGCATCCCGCACGAGGTCGCGGTGCCGCTGAGCGGGGCCGTCGTGGTTCAGCCGCCCGTCGACTTCCAGGATGATCCGACCCGCGAGGACGAAGTCCACCCTGCCGACAC
Source organism: Microbacterium sp. CnD16-F (assembly GCF_024124465.1). Lineage (NCBI taxonomy): Bacteria > Bacillati > Actinomycetota > Actinomycetes > Micrococcales > Microbacteriaceae > Microbacterium > Microbacterium sp. CnD16-F. The sequence goes on along the minus strand of NZ_JAMXSA010000004.1, from coordinate 75,754 downwards.
CCGCGACGAGGACCTGGGACTCCAGACGGATGCCGAGACGCGACAGCCGCAAGCGGAGGAGAGATTCGATCCCACTCTCGGCGTCCGGGCGGGCGATGTCGACGAGGTGTCGGAACCGCGCAGGGATGCCCTGCCGCACGAGCGCCCGGTCGGACCCGGTCAGGAGACCGAGGTGCCAGGCGGACTCGAATGCCGCGAAGAATCCCTCGGCTCCGAGGCAGCGGACGGACTGGATGAGGGCGTGCACGACCGAGACCACACCGAAAGCGGCTCGGCCCTCGTCCCGGTGGGTCGTGCATCGGCATCCGTCGTGAGGATGGACACGCGCGTCCGGCCCCACCCAGACGTGCAGGCCGACCGGATGCTCGAGTACCCAGACACCATGGTGGCGCAGCGCGGAGGCGCAGCACAGCTCGCCCCCGTGCGCGGCCGCGAGCCGGGTCGACGCATCTACCTCGGGCACCGCGTACACGCCGTTCCGGACGCGGACCAGGGCGCCGCGATCCGCTGCACGGATGAGTTGTGCCCGCGTCGCCCCTCGGCGACACAGCTGCGCAGACCTCGCGATACCGCCGAGGACGCGGACGTGATGGGCGACTGTCGCGGCATCCATCCGTCGAGCCTCGTCGCCTACGGCACTGCAGGGTCCCCGCAGCCGCGGCTTCGCGGAGAGCGAGTTCGTGCGGCGTTCTGTGGAGAGTGCGACGGATGCGCGATCGGTGGGGACCTCGTCGCCCAAATCGGCCGTCTCGGGAGCATTCCGCACCAACGGTCGTGCAAGCGTGAGCCGACGCGCGCGAACGCGGTGTTCCGGGTCAGCGGCCGCGGGAGGCGGCGGGCACCACCACGCGGTCGGGCAGCAGGCGCGAGACGGCGACCAGCGCCTTGTACCGGAACGAGGGGATGCTGACGGCACGGCCGCGGGCGGCGTCGCGCAGCGAGGTGCGCACCACGTGAGGGACCTCCAGCCACATCCATCCGGGGACGCCCTCCTGCCCGGGCGGCAGGCCGAGCCGCTCGTGGAAGTTCGTGTGGACGAAGCCCGGACACACCGCCGTGACCGTCACGCCGCGGGGCGCGTAGACGGCGTTCGCCCACCGGCTGAAACTCACGACCCACGCCTTGGCGGCTCCGTAGGTGCCTCGCGGGACCAGCCCCGCCACCGAGGCGACGTTCAGGATGCGGCCACTTCCGCGCTCGAGCATGGCGGGCAGCGCGGCACGGGTGAGACGCATCGTCACCTCGGCGTGGAGCTCGAGGTGGCGGGCCTCCTCGTCGATGTCGCTCTCCTCGAACGCGCGGCGGAGGCCGTAGCCGGCGCAGTTGACGAGCACGTCGACACCCGCCGCGCGCTCCTCGACGCGCCGCCGCCCGGCGGGATCGAGCAGGTCGGCCACGAGGTGCTCGGCCCGTCCTCCGGCCGCCGCGATCTCGTCGACGAGAGCGCGCAGCGCGTCGGCGTCGCGGCCGACCAGAAGGACCTCGGCGCCGCGGGACGACAGTTGACGGGCGTACTCTGCGCCGATCCCGGAGCTGGCTCCGGTGACGAGGGCGGTGCGACTCATGCGCGCCAGCCTAGGAGCGGGTCAGGGGGCGACGCGACCGTTCGCGTTGAAGGCGGCGTACGTGAGCGGCATGAGCTCGCGCCACACGTTCTCCATCTTCTCGGCGCACATCTCGATCTCGCGCTGCGGGAATGACGGGAAGTGCGTCCCCTCGCGGGTGGTGCGCAGCGACAGGAAATTCATCAGCGACCGGGCGTTCACCGTCACGTACATCGAGGACATGATGTTCAGCGGCAGGACGATGCGGGCGACCTCGCGGGCGATGCCGGCGTCCAGCATCCGCTGATAGCTCTCGAAAGCGGCGACGGATGCCGCGCGCGTCTCGCGGGCGACGAGCTCGACCTGCTCCTCGGACCCGGGGAGGAACTGGTAGGCGCCGGGCTTGCCGACCTGGACGAGATTGCGCTCGGGGGCCGGGACGTAGAAGACGGGACGCAGCTCGCGGTAGCGGCCCGACTCCTCGTTGTAGGACGCCATGCGGTGCCGCATGAATTCGCGGAACACGAAGATCGGCGCCTGGACGTAGAAGGTCATCGAGTTGTGCTCGAACGGCGAACCGTGGCGGTCGCGCATGAGGTAGTTGATGAGGCCTCGGTCGCGCCCCGTCGCCTCGGTGCCCTCGGCGGCGGCCTCGAGGGTCTGCTCGCCCTGGGTCGAGACCCGGGCCGCGAAGAGCACGTCACTGTCGGATGCCGACGAGCGCACCAGCTCGACGGTGACATCGCTGCGGAACTCGATCTCGGGGCTGTCGGCGCGCTCACTCACGGCTCACACACTACCCGTCGGGGTGACGCCGGATGACGCCGCGGCGCCCCGACACCCGCGGCCGGCATTACTGTGGAGCGGTCATGGAACTCTTCCCCGCCATCGTCGTGCTGACCGCGCTGCTCGCGGTCACCGTCGGCATCGGTCTCACGCTGCGGTGGCGGCAGAACCGGCCGCGTCCCTTCGACCCGCAGGAGGTCGTCGAGCCGACCCGCCTGGGCGCGGAGCGGCTCGGCGACGAGGCGACCCTGCTGCAGTTCAGCACCGAGATGTGCGGCCGGTGCCCGGGCGTTCACCGCACGCTCCGCGAGATCGCGGACGAGCGGGACGGGGTCATCCACCTCGACGTCGACCTCACCCACCGCGTCGACATCGCGCAGCACTTCCGGGTCCTGCAGACCCCGACCACCCTCATCCTCGACAAGCACGGCGTCGTGCGCTCCCGGTTCGGCGGCACACCCGGACGCCAGGTCGTCGAGATGGAGCTCGACCGGGTGACCACGGGAGCCGGCCGTGGCTGAGGTGCGCGGGATCGATCCGCGCGGGCCGCGGTTCGCGGCATCCGTCACGTCGGTGCTGCTGCTCGTTGCGACGCTTCTGGCATTGGTCGGTATCTCGACGCAGAGGCCTGCATCCTTCGGGTGGTTCGCTTATCAGCCGATCGGCGACTTCGCTTTCGTCTCCGGGAGCCCCTGGGCGATCTCGCTCGCCCCGGTCAGCGCGCGCATCCTCGACCCCGGCTTCCTCGCCGTCCTCGTCATCGCCCTGTTGTTCCTGTGGGGTGTCGTCTCGCCCCGCACCGCACCGTGGGGCGTCCTCTACCGGCGCCTCGTCCAGCCCCGCCTCGCTCCCCCGACCGACCTCGAGGACCCCCGTCCGCCCCGTTTCGCCCAGGGCGTCGGACTCTTCGTCACCTCCGTCGGTCTGCTGCTCCACGTGATGGGCGTCCCGGTGGCGCTCCCGATCGCCGCGGGCCTCGCCTTCATGGCCGCGTTCCTCAACGCCGTGTTCGGGCTGTGCCTCGGATGCCAGTTGTGGCTGGTCCTGCAGCGCGTCGGCCTCGTGGGCCGTACCGCCTGACGCTCCGCTGCGGCCGCGTCAAGTCATATCGCACGCTCATGGACGAGGTTTAGGCTCGGCAGCGATCCGTCACGACCACGACCGAGGAGACACCATGAGCGTCACGAGCGAAGCCACCACCAGCTGGAAGGGCACCCTGTTCGAAGGGGCGGGCGAGGTCGCCCTCGAGAGCTCCAACCAGGGACCGTTCGCCGTGAACTGGAAGGCGCGCAGCGAGGGATCCACCTCGGTGACGACGCCCGAGGAACTCATCGCCGCCGCGCACTCGTCATGCTTCAGCATGGCCCTCTCCAACGCCCTCGCCAAGAACGGCACCCCGCCCGAGAGCGTCGAGACCACGGCATCCGTCACCTTCATCCCCGGCACCGGGATCACCGGCTCGCACCTGAACGTCAACGCGTCGGTTCCCGGCCTCTCGGCGGAGGACTTCGACCGCATCGCCAACGAGGCGAAGGCGGGATGCCCCGTCTCGGCAGCCCTCTCCGGCATCGAGATCACGCTCGAGGCGACGCTTGCCTGATCGCCGCGTCGTCGTCTCGGGGGCGTCGGGTCTGATCGGACGGGCGCTCGTCGATTCGCTGCGGGCCGACGGGTACGCCGTCACGCGACTCGTCCGCCACGAGGCGCAGGCCCCCGACGAGGTCACCTGGGCGCCGGGCGAATCGCCGCTCGACCCCCAGGTGCTCGCAGGTGCCGAGGCGGTCGTGAATTTCAACGGCGCGACGATCGGCCGATTCCCGTGGACGCCGTCGTACAAGAAGCAGCTCGTCTGGTCGCGGATCCATCCGACGCAGACGCTCGCGCGAGCGTTGCGCGAACTCGGCGAGGACGCGCCGCTGTTCGTGAGCTCATCGGCCACCGGCTACTATCCGCCCGACGCGCACGGCCGGACCTTCGACGAATCGGGCCCACGGGGCGACGCCTTCCTCTCCGATCTCTGCGGCGAGTGGGAGTCGGCCGCGGTCGCCTCGGGTGCCCCCACAGCCCTCTTGCGCACGGCCCCTGTCGTCCACCGGGACGGCGTGCTGAAGCCGCTGCTGCTGCTCACCAAGCTCGGCCTGTCGGGGCCGCTCGGCCGCGGCACGCAGGCGTGGCCGTGGATCTCGCTCGAGGACGAGGTGCGTGCGATCCGCCACGTCATCGACCGCGGGATCACGGGGCCGGTCAACCTGACGGGGCCCGAACGCGCCACCGCGAACGACCTCGGGTTCGCCCTGGCACGCCGCCTGAACCGCCCGTACGTGCTGCGCGCGCCCCTGTGGGCGGTCCGGCTCGTGCTCGGCAAGGACGCGGTCGAGGCGCTGCTCGCCAACGACACGCACGTCGTCCCGGCGGTGCTGCTCGAGACGGGCTTCACGTTCCGGCATCCGACCGTCGAGGACGCCGTCGCGGCGGCCGTCTGACCGGTCAGCCGCGACGGTCGGCGCGCTCGCGCGAGATCGCGGTGCGGATGGCGCTGCGCGCACGCCGACGGTCGCCCGCGCCGTCGTAGAGGAGCCCCATCCGGTACCAGGCGCGCCAGTCGTCGGGATCGCGCTCGACGGCGTCGCGGTACGCCGGGAAGAGCGCGTCGGCCTCGGCCTGCACGGGGCGTCCGCTCGGGCGCAGCGAGAGTTCCTCCTCGGGCAGGCCGCCCTCGGCCTCGAGTCGTCGGCCGAGCCGCTGCGCTCCCAGGCCGAAGCTCAGCTCGCGCCACAGCGCCCACACCGCCACGACGGGCAGGAGCACGAGGGCGATCCCCATCGCGATGCCCACCGGATCGCCGCTCGCCACGAGCAGCACGGCGCGCTGCGCGACGAGGACGATGTAGAGGACGAGGACGGCGGCGACGATCCCGACGCCGATGCGGGTCCTCATCGGGCGGTCGTCGCGGCGACCTGGCCCGAGACGTCCCCGTCGGCGACCGGCACGGTGCGCGACGTGTGCGGCATCCGGATCCCGATGTCGATCATCGCGTCGAGACCGACGACGATCCCCGACGCGTCGCGGGCGGCATCGAGTGCCACACGGATGCCGGGGGCATAGGCCGCGGCAGGGTCCACGGTGTCGTGGACGATCGTGAGCGACTCCCCCGGCCCCGACAGGATCGTCTCCTGGCGGGCGATGACCCCCGGACGGCGGAGCGAGTGGACGGGGACGCTGGCGATCTGCTGACCCCGCGCGCGCTGGTCGACGTGCGGCGCCTCGACGGGTCCGACCTCCGACCGCGCCGCGGCGATGAGCTCCGCGGTGCGGACGGCCGTGCCGCTGGGCGAATCGACCTTCGTCTCGCGGTGGGTCTCGACGATCTCGATCGAGGGGAAGAAGGGAGCGGATGCCGCAGCCAGCGCGGACCCGATCACCGAACCCAGCGAGAAGTTCGGGATGAAGACGGCGCCCGTGCCGGCGGCATCCACTAGCGGGCGGACGAGGGCGATGCGCTCGGCGGACCATCCGGAGGTGCCGACGAGGACGTTCTTGCCGCGTTCGATCGCGGCGCGGACGACGTCGATCGACACCGCCGGGGTCGAGGCGTCGACGACGAGATCGGCCCCGTCGAGCTCGGCGAGGTCGCTCGAGGACCCGAGGACGGCGACCGTCTCGTATCCGTCGGTCGCTGCGATCACCTGGGCGATGATCCCGCCGAGTTTGCCGGTCCCGCCCACGAGGGCCACGCGCGTCGTCATGCCACCAGCCTAGGCGGGCAGGAACGACGCGATCGTGTCCCACGCGAGCTTGACGACCAGCAGGCCGAGGACGACGAGGAACACGACGCGGACGAAGCCGTTGCCGCCGCGGGTGGCCATTCGCGCGCCGAGGAGACCACCGGCGATGTTGGCGCACGCCATCAGCAGGCCCAGGGCGAGGATGATCTCGCCGTGCACACCGTAGACGATGAGCGCGGCCAGGTTCGTCGTGAGATTCGCGATCTTGGCGTTCACGCTCGCCTGCAGGAACCCGAAGCCGAGGACGCCGACGAGGAGGATGACGAAGAACGACCCGGTGCCCGGCCCGAGGATCCCGTCGTAGAAGCCGACCCCGAGCCCGATGGCGCCCGAGCGCCACACCACGGCCCCGCGATCCGTGTGCCGCGGCTCGTGGTGCAGCCCCATGCGGGGCCGCAGCAGCGTGTAGACGCCGACGGCGACGACGGCGACGAGCACGACGGGGGTCAGGAGTTCGCGCGGCACGTACCGCGAGAGGGCCGCACCGACGGCGGAACCGGCGAACGCCCCGGCGACGAGCGGGATCAGGAGGGTGAGGTGGACCCGGATACGACGCAGATAGACCCAGCTGGCCGAGAGCGTCCCGAAGAAGGACGAGAGCTTGTTCGTCCCGAGGATGAACGGCGTCGCGACGTCCTTCGGCACCCCGATCACGAGGGCGGGGAGCTGGATCAGGCCGCCTCCTCCGACGACCGCGTCCACCCAGCCGGCGAGCCCGGCGGCGACGACGAGCAACAACAGGGCGCTCGCGGAGACGGGGAGCCACTCGGCGAGGAGAGGGCCGGTCAGCACCTCACACCGAGAGGATGTCGGGGAGGCCCGTCCGCAGCTCCACGGGCAGGTGCGCGAGGTCGTTGTGGGAGACGAGCGTCCACGGACGCCCCGGGCGCTGCGCCAGCACCGTCAGGCCGCAGTGCGCCTGGTTGATCGTCAGCCACCGCCATTCCGGCGCCTGCAGCACCTCGCGTACGAACCACGCGATGACGAAGTTGTGGGTGATCAGCAGCTCGTGCGCGTGGGGACGGTGCGCGAGGAATTCCACCCCGGCATCCGCCATCTGCGCGGCTCCCGCGTCGGCCTCGGCCTCGGTCACTCCCCCGAAGAACGGCTCGTAGACGTGCGGGGTGTCCGGCGTCATGCCACTCGGCACGCAGTCGAACAGCAGGGCGGTGGGCTCGGGGTCGACCGCGGGCAGGCGCTCGGCGACAGCGCGAGCGGTTTCGGCCGCACGCAGCAGCGGTGAGTGCCACACCGCGGTGAGCGGGACGCCCGAGAGACGATCGGCGAGAAGCTCGGCCTGCCGACGACCGCGCGGCGAAAGCGGTCCGTCGGCGAGCCCGTGCTCGGCGTCGAGGTGCTCGCCGTGCCGCACCAGATACAGATAGTGCGTCACGTGTCTGCTCGCTTCGTCGAAAGTGCGCCGGGCGTTGCCCCGGCTCCTTCCACCCTAAACCAGCCTCAGTCGGTGGCCCGCGCGATCTCGGCGAGGTGCGCTCGACCGAGGTGCACGCCGACACCCTGCACGAGTTCGTCGACGTGGGCGACGGCGTAGGCGTTGACGATCGGCGCCGCGACGATCCGTTGCGCGAGCAGCCAGGCGATGGCGACAGCGGCGGGCGGCACCGCGAGCTCGCCGGCGATCCGGTCCATCGCCCGCAAGGTCCGCGCGCCGCGACGGTTCATACTCGCCGCCAACTGGCGACCGCGCACCGTGCCCCCGACGTGGTCGCGGTCGCGATGCATCCCCGACAGGTACCCGTGCTCGAGGGCCTGCGACGGCGTGACGGCGATGCCCTGCGCTCCGGCGACCAGTCGCAGATCGCCGTCGAACTCGTCGCGCCGGAGCACGTTGTACGGCACGTCGAGCACCGTGAAGCGGGGGTATCCGGCCGCCGACAGGATGCGGGCCTCCACCAGCTGCGCGGCGCGGTAGCCCGCGGCGCCGACAGCGCGCACCTTGCCCGACTCGACGAGCCACTCCGCCGTGGCGAGGGTGTCCTCGAGCATGGTGGTGCGGTCGGAGGTGCCGTCGAGGGACAGCACGTCGATCCGGTCGGTGCCGAGTCGGATGAGGGATGCCTCGACGGCCCGCACGAGGTTGACCGGGCCGAGACCGGGGTTGTCGGCGCCGCGACCGACCCGGACCGTGAGGACGATGTCGTCGCGGTTGCGCCGGGCCGCCATCCATCTGCCGATGGCGTGCTCGCTGCGACCGGCGGCGTAGCTGTCGGAGGTGTGGAGCGCGTTGCCGCCGCGTTCGACATAGCGGTCCAGGATGGCGTGGGCCGCCGCGATGTCGATGTGCCACCCGAACTCCCCACCCCCCAGGATGAGCGGGAACACCGTGAGGCCGGTCTCGCCGAGGGGGACACGGACGGCGCGGCCCAGCGGACCGCCGTGGACCGGCAGCGGGCCGGAGGGATGCAGCGTGGGCGCGGTGGTCGGCGACGTCGGATCCGCCGTCTCGAACGCTGCCATGCCCGTCTCCTTGCAGAGCGTTCCGGAAGACATGTGTCCACGCACCGCCGGATGCGCTCACTCCGAGGGTAGAGCAGCCCTCGGACTGGACGTGCGCGTCCGCGCGGCGATCGATGACGTTTCGATAACGGTTGTCCGCGCGGGGCCCGCAACGGCGAACGCCCGCCCTCCGAGGAGGACGGGCGTTCGCGACGTGCGGGATCAGGCCTCGGCGGGCGCCTCAGCGGCCGCGTCGCCGGCCGGAGCCGACTCCTCGACCACGGGCTCGAGCGACAGCTTGCCGCGGTCGTCGATCTTGGTGATGCGCACCAGGATCTTCTGACCGACACCGAGGACGTCCTCGACGTTCTCGACGCGCTTGCCGCCCGCGAGCTTGCGGACCTCGCTGACGTGCAGCAGCCCGTCCTTGCCCGGCAGGAGCGAGACGAACGCACCGAAGGTCGCGATCTTGACGACCGTGCCCAGGAACTGCTCGCCGACCTCGGGGTTGGTCGGGTTGGCGATGGCGTTCACCTGCGCCCGAGCGGCCTCGGCCGAGGGGCCGTCGACGGCGCCGATGTACACCGTGCCGTCGTCCTCGATCGAGATCTGCGCGCCGGTCTCGTCCTGGATCGCGTTGATCGTCTTGCCCTTGGGGCCGATCAGCTCACCGATCTTGTCGACCGGGATCTGGACGCTGATGACGCGCGGCGCGGTCGGCGCCATCTCGTCGGGCGCGTCGATCGCCGAGTTCAGGACGTTCAGGATCGTGAGGCGGGCATCCTTCGCCTGCGTCAGCGCGGCGGCGAGCACCGACGACGGGATGCCGTCGAGCTTCGTGTCGAGCTGGATCGCGGTGATGAACTCGCTCGTGCCCGCGACCTTGAAGTCCATGTCGCCGAGGGCGTCCTCGGCGCCGAGGATGTCGGTCAGCGCGGCGTAGCGCGTCTGGCCGTCGACCTCGTCGGTCACGAGACCCATCGCGATACCGGCGACGGGGGCGCGCAGCGGCACACCCGCGTTCAGCAGCGACAGGGTCGAGGCGCACACCGAGCCCATCGACGTCGAGCCGTTGGAGCCGAGAGCCTCGGACACCTGACGGATCGCGTACGGGAACTCCTCACGGCTGGGCAGCACGGGCACGAGGGCGCGCTCGGCGAGGAAGCCGTGCCCGATCTCGCGACGCTTCGGGCTGCCGACACGGCCGGTCTCACCGGTCGAGTAGGGCGGGAAGTTGTAGTGGTGCATGTAGCGCTTGCTCGTCGTGGGCGACAGCGAGTCGATCTGCTGCTCCATCTTGAGCATGTTCAGAGTGGTGACACCCAGGATCTGGGTCTCGCCGCGCTGGAAGATCGCCGAGCCGTGGACGCGCGGGATGACCTGCACCTCGGCGTCGAGCGGACGGATGTCGGCCAGCCCGCGGCCGTCCATGCGGACGCCCTCGGAGAGGATGCGGCCGCGGACGACGACCTTCGTCACCGACTTGTACGCGGCGGAGAACTCGATCGGCGCGCCGGCGGGCAGCTGCTCCGCCTCGACGGCCGCGATGAGCTCCGCCTTGACGCGGTCCTTCACGGCGTCGTCGGCAGCCTGACGCTCCTGCTTGTCGGCGATCTGGTACACGTTCACCAGGTCGTCGTAGGCGCGGCCGGCCACGAAGTCGTAGACCTCGGAGCTGTACGGCGGGAAGACGGGGTAGACGCCCGGCTCGCGCGAGGACTCGGCGGCCATCTGCGCCTGCGCCTCGACGAGCTGCTTGAGGAACGGCTTGGCGGCCTCGAGGCCACCGGCGACGATGTCCTCGCTCGGCTTGACGGCGCCGCCCTTGATGAGGTTCCACGAGTTCTCGGTGGCCTCGGCCTCGACCATCATGATCGCGACGTCGCCGTCGGGCAGGACGCGACCGGCGACCATGAGGTCGAATACGGCCTCCTCGACCTGCTTCTGGTTCGGGAACGCGACCCACTGGTCGGCGTGCTCGCCGTGACCGGGGATGAGCGCGAGGCGCACACCGGCGATCGGGCCCGAGAACGGCAGACCCGAGATCTGCGTCGACGCGGAGGCCGCGTTGATCGCGAGGGCGTCGTAGTACTCGCCGGGCGCGATGGACAGCACCGTCACGACGATCTGGACCTCGTTGCGGAGGCCGTCGACGAACGACGGACGCAGCGGCCGGTCGATGAGGCGGCAGACGAGGATCGCCTCCGTCGAGGGACGACCCTCGCGACGGAAGAACGAGCCGGGGATCTTGCCCGCCGCGTACGAACGCTCTTCGACGTCGACGGTCAGCGGGAAGAAGTCGAAGCCCTCACGGGGGTGCTTGCCGGCGCTGGTGGCCGACAGGAGCATCGTCTCCTCGTCGAGGTAGGCGGCGACGGCGCCCTGCGCCTGCTGGGCGAGGCGTCCGGTCTCGAACCGGACGGTGCGGGTGCCGAAGCGTCCGTTGTCGAGGACGGCTTCGGCGGCGGTGATTTCAGGACCTTCCAAGAGGTCTCTCCTTCTTTGTTTAGACTCGCACGCGCGTTTCGCGAGCGAGATCGTGCGAAGGAGCAGGAACAGGCAGATATGGGCGCGCGGAGAATCCGCGAGGACCGCCTGCGCTGGCCACCAGTCGAAGACCACCATCCGCGGGAACGGGATGGGAATCCACCACAGGGGACCAGCTTCCTGCCGGGCCTGCTCCATGAGCTCACTGTGAAGTTGAGCGGATGCCGCGATGAGAACCGCGGGCAACCCGACCCAGCCTATCAGCGGACCCTTCGGAGTGCGTATCGTGGCGGCATGAGCGACGACGAGAAGACCGCGGACGCGGCATCCGAAGACATGAAGCGGAAGTTCCGCGAGGCGCTCGAGAAGAAGAACGCGCAGAGCCGGAAGGGTGAAGCCCACCTGGACGGGGACTCCGCCGTGCACGGGACGCACGGCGCCGTCACCAAGCGCGAGTTCCGACGCAAGAGCGGCTGAGCCCGAGCGGCCCGACATGACGGCGGGCCCGGACGCCTTCTGGCTGTCCGGGCCCGCCGCGTTCGTGTCGCATCAGTGCGAGGCCACCTCCGCGCGGCGCCGAGCGCGCTCCTCCTTGGCCGCTGCCTCGTCGAGGGCGGCGTCGCCGAGGCCCGTCGTGTCGACGGCGCCGGTGTCGTCCGAGACGCCGTGACCCGTGAGCGTCGACTCGTCGAAGGGTCGCTGCCCCGCGAGCACCGCGGCGACCTGCTCGCGGTCGATCTGCTTCGTCCACGTGCCGATGAGGAGCGTCGCGACCGCGTTGCCGGTGAAGTTCGTGAGCGCACGGCCCTCGGACATGAACCGGTCGATGCCGACGATGACGCCGACGCCGTTGACGAGGTCGGGGCGGTAGGCCTGCAGACCGCCCGCGAGGGTCGCCAGGCCCGCACCGGTGACACCGGCAGCACCCTTGGAGGCGATGATCATGAAGACCAGGAGACCGATCTGCTCGGGGATCGACATCGGCGCGCCCATGCCGGCGGCGATGAACAGCGACGCCATCGTGAGGTAGATCGCGGTGCCGTCGAGGTTGAACGAGTACCCGGTGGGGACCGTGATGCCCACGACGGGCTTGGAGACGCCGAGGTGCTCCATCTTGGCGATCAGGCGCGGCAGGGCCGACTCGCTCGAGGAGGTGCCCACGATGAGCAGGTACTCGCGGCCGAGGTACTTCATCACCTGGAAGATGTTGATGCGGGCGACGGCGTACAGGAGCGTTCCGAGGACGCCGACGATGAACACGATGCAGGTGATGTAGAAGGCGATCATCAGAAGGCCGAGGCTCAGGATCGCCGCGACACCGGTCTTGCCGACGACGGCGGCGATGGCGCCGAACGCACCGATCGGGGCGAGCCAGAGGATCATGCCGAGGATGCGGAAGACGAGGGCCTGGAGGTTCTTGACCGCGTTCATGATGGGCTCGCCCTTGGCGCCCATCTTCTGCAGGGCGAAGCCGACGAGCAGAGCGATGAACAGGACCTGGAGGACGCTCTCGCCGGTGAAGGCCGAGAAGAAGGTGGTCGGGATGATGCTGAGGATGAACTCCGTCGTCGTCTTCGCCTCGGGCAGCGAACCGGTGTCGTAGGTCGCGCTCTGCATGTTGAGGCCCTCACCCGGGTGGATGATGTTGCCGACCACGAGACCGATCCCCAGAGCGAAGGTCGACATCGCCATGAAGTAGAGGAGCGCGAGGCCGCCGATGCGACCGACGGTGGCCGCCTTGGCGATGGAGCCGACCCCGACGACGATCGTGCAGAAGATGATCGGCGCGATCATCATCTTGATGAGGTTGACGAACGCTTTGCCGACCGGTTCCAGCTCGACGGCGAAGTTCGGCCAGAGGAGACCGACGACGCAGCCGAGGACCACCGCGATGATCACCGAGACGTACAGCCAGGTGTGCTTGTCCCAGGCCTGCTTGCCGCGGCGGGGGTTGTATCCGGGGAGCCGGAACGAGGTTGTGAGGGCCATGATCTCTCCTGCGTGACAGTCTTTGTCGTGAGCCGACGGCGGTGTCGACGAGGATCAGCGTGCGCCTCGCGGACCGGCATCCGCCGTTGTGGTCGTATTGTTCGCAGAACGGCGAGAGGAGTGCAGGGTGGCGCGACCCCGACCGACGAGCGCGGCATCCCGCGTCTTCGTCGCCGTCTCGGCCGCCGTCGTCGTCCTCTCCCTCGCGATGGCGGGGATCCTGCTCTGGGAGGGCCAGCGCGCCGTCCGCGCGGAGGCCGAGCGGGTGACGCGGGCGGTCGCCGAGACGATCGCCGACAGCGCCGGCGTCGTCGACGCCCTTGCGCAGGGGGACCGCGCCGCGGCGTCGCGCGTCCTGCAGCCCGTGATCGAGGCGATCATCGCCGACGCCGGCGTCGACTTCGTGACCGTGATGGACCCCTCCGGCATCCGGATCACCCATCCTGACCCGGCTCGGATCGGCGAGCGCTACCTCGGGACCATCCCCGAGGGCACCGCGACCCTCACGGAGGAGTTCACCGGGACCCTGGGGCCGTCCGTCCGGACGATCGTGCCGGTCGTCTCGGACGGCGAGGTCGTGGGGCGAGTGTCGGTGGGCGTCACGATCGGATCGATCGCCGAGACGCTCGGCCCGCGCGTCCTGGTGGCGGTCGGCATCGCGGTGGTCCTCGCCGCGGCGGGGCTCGCCGGAGCCATCCTCGCCCGGCGGGCGACCCGGCGGGTCACCGGAGACCTCCCCGCCGGCGCCGTGCGCGACGCCGTCTCGTCGTACGAGTCCATGCGCACCCTCGGGGAGGCGCTCCGGGCGCAGACGCACGAGCACGGCAACAGGCTGCACACGGCCATCGCCCTGCTCGAACTGGGCCGCACGAGCGAGGCGATCGAGATCCTGTCGGAGGACGCCCGGCAGAGCCAGTTGCTCGTCGATCAGGTCGCGGCCCGCCGCGAGGGCGACCCGACGGTGGGCGCCCTGCTGCTCGGCAAGGCGTCGCAGGCCGCCGAGCGCGGTGTCGAGTGGCGCGCGCGCATCGACGCCGACGCGCCGCGATCGGTGCTCTCCCCCGTCGACGCGGTGTCGATCGTCGGAAACCTCATCGACAATGCGCTGGATGCCGCGGCGTCCGGCGCCGCGCCGCGGTGGGTGGACGTGCGCATGACCCGCACCGCGGAGGACGAGCTCGCCGTCGAGGTCGCCGACAGCGGGGACGGCATCCCGGCCGAGATCACGGACCGCATCTTCGCGCACGGCTTCTCGACGAAACCCGCGGGCGAGCTCGGCCGCGGCGTGGGCCTCGCCCTCGTGCGCTCGATCGTGCAGGAGGCCCAGGGCACGATCTCGGTGAAGTCCGATCCGACGACGTTCCGCGTCATCCTCCCCCGGAGGAACGGATGATCGGCGTCCTGGTCGTCGACGACGACGCCCTCACGCTCGAACTCCACCGGCACTACGTCGAGCGGCTGGACGGCTTCGAGGTCGTCGCCGAGTGCACGGGCGCGCGCGCCGCCGTCGCCGCCCTGCTCGACAGTCCCCGCGCCGCCGACATCGACCTCGTCCTGCTCGACATGACGATGCCGGACGGCTCGGGCCTCGATGTCCTCCGCCACTTGCGCGCCCGAGCCGGGACGGTCGACGTCATCGCGATCACGTCGGTCCGCGATGCGGAGGTGGTGCGACAGGCGATCACGCTCGGCGCGGTGCAGTACCTCGTCAAACCCTTCACGTTCGGCGACTTCCAGGATCGGATGCAGCAGTACCGCCGCTTCCGCGACCAGGTGTCGCAGACGGCGGGCGCGGCGACGCAGGCCGAGATCGACGCGATGCTCGGGACCCTGCGCACCGCGCCCGCGCCGACACTGCCGAAGGGGCTGTCGCCCGAGACCCTCGGCCGCGTGAGCGCGCTGCTGCGGACAGGGCCGGCGTCGGCGCGGGAGGCGGCGGACCGGCTCGGGATGTCGCGGGTCGCCGCGCGGCGATACCTGGAGCACCTCGCCGAGGCGGGCCGGGTCGAGCGGGTGCAACGGTACGGGACCCCGGGTCGCCCCGAGACGGAGTACCGCTGGGAGCAGTGAGCGGCGCCGTTCAGCGCTGCACGCCGGCCCGCCCGCCGGGACGGCCGACCAGGACGTAGTCCGGGACCTTCGCCGTCAGCCCGTCCCCGGCCGTCCGGCCCCGCAGCCGGCGCCACACCCACGGCAGCGCATCGCGGCGCAGCCACGAGCCGGCCGGGGGCTCCTCGTCGACGTGGAACGCCTCGTCGAGACCGGCGAGCGCCTCGGCGTCGGGCATGCCGAGCGCCTCGGCGGCGCGATAGGCGACGTAGCGATGCCCCCGCGAGCGCAGGTGCACCTTGTCGTCGGCCCAGAGCTCGACGCGCGACAGCTCGGGGAGGGCCGCGAGGTCGAGGAGGATCGCGCCGGTGCGCGCGGCCGCCCGGCGCAGGTGCGCGTTGTAGACGGCGAAGCGTCGGGTGAACACGCCCGCCGCCCACCTGTCCGGGAGGAAGACCGTCGCAAGCAGCACGTCGCACCCCGCGTCGCGGAGGCGGGTCACGGCGTCCTCCACCTGCGCGGCCAGCGCGACCGGGTCGCACCGCACCTGCGTGAGGTCGTTGGCGCCGATCAGCACCGACACCAGGTCGGGGCGCATCTCGAGACAGCGGGGCAGCTGCTCCTCGACGAGGTGCGCGACGCGGCGACTGCGGACGGCCAGGTTCGCGTAGCGGAAGGCACGACGCTCCCCGCCGCTCAGCGCCAGCAGGTGCGCGAGCCGGTCGGCCCATCCGCGGAACGCTCCCCGCGGCATGCGGGACGCATCGCACAGGCCCTCGGTGATCGAGTCCCCCAGCGCGACGTATCGGGACCAGAACCGCCCGTCCGCGGCGCCGGGAGCGGCGACGTCCGGGCGGGGCCACGCGAGGGCCCGGCGCCCGGCATCCGTCCGGTGCAGCATCGCAGCACGGTCGTAATGCTCGACGAGGCGGTCCGCGAGCGCCTCCCAGGTGCGTCCCGACACCGCGTCGCGGGCGGCGCGGGCGAAGGCGCGCCGCTTCGCGCCGTCGCCGGCGAGGTCGGCGACCCGCGCGCGCAGGTCGTCCGCGTCGCCCGGGCGGTAGAGCCACCCGTCGACGCTGCTGCGGACGAGGTCGACGGGACCGCCGGCCCCCGTCGCCACGACCGGGACGCCGCTGGCCTGCGCCTCCTGGATCGTCTGGCCGAAAGTCTCGCTCTCGCCGGGGTGGACGAAGACGTCGAACGACGCGAGCGCGGTCGCCAGCGCGTCGCCGTCGAGGTGGCCGAGGAAGACCGCGTCCGGCAGGAGCTGCTCGAGGACCGGTCGCGCAGGCCCGTCCCCGACGATGACGAGACGGATGCCGGGGATCCCCCGCAGCGCCGCGAGGTCCTCCACCTGCTTCTCGGGAGCCAGTCTCCCCACGTACCCGACGATCACCTCGCCGGGGGCGACGCTCCGCCGCCACCGCTCGTCGCGTCGGCTCGGCGTGAACCGCGCACCGTCGACGCCGCGTCCCCACAGCGCGACGCGGTCGACGCCGAACCCCTCGAGCTGCGCGCGCGCCGACGCGGAGGGGGCGAGGGTGAGGGTCGCACGGCGGTGCAGCCGGCGCACGTGCGCCTCGGCCAGGGCGGCCCCCTGCGGGAGCCCGTACCTCCCCGCGTACGAGACGACGTCGGTCTGGTACACGGCGACGCTCGGCAGCCGGCGCGCCTCCGCGGCGAGCAGCCCCTGCCACCCGAGCAGGAACGGCGAGGCGAGGTGGACCACGTCCGCGTCGAAGCGGGCGAGGTCGCGGACGAGCGAGGCGACCGGCGGCACGGCGAGACGGACGGCGGGGTACCGCGGCAGCGGGACGGACGGCACGGCGCGGCCCGGCATCCCGAGCTCCCGGCGTCCGGCGGCGGGCGCGATGACGAACACGTCGTGCCCGCGTCGTTCGAGATGATCCCGGATCTGCAGGACGGATCCGGTGACCCCATTCATGTGCGGGAGGAAGGACTCGGTGACGACCGCGACTCTCACAGCACCAGGGTGACGGGCGGCGGAGCCCTGACACAGCGCGGAAGGCCCGGATCGCGGAGTGTTCATCCACCCCTCCCCGCGCGTCCACCGACCGGTTCCGCGCCGTCCCCCGTTCGCGCGTCGTTCACCCCCGCCTGCTACACAGGCGCCGTGTTCGCCGATCTGTTGACGAGCGTCGCGGTGGGCCCGTGGGCGCTGCCGGCGCTCTTCGCCCTCGTCCTCGCCGACGCCGTCCTCGTCGTCGTCCCGGGCGAGGTGGCCGTCACCGCGGCGGGGGCGCTCGCGGCCGCCACCGGAACGCCGCCGCTCGCCGCCGTCGTCGCGGTGGCCGCCCTCGCCGCCTTCTGCGGCGACGCGCTCTGCTACGGCGTGGGGCGGTTCGCCGGCGTGGAGCGGTGGGGATGGATGCGGCACCGCCGCATCCGTGCCGCGTTCGAGTGGGCGGGAGCCCGCCTGTCGCGCGGGACGGCGACGGTGGTGTTCACGGCGCGGTTCATCCCCTTCGCGCGGCTCGCGGTCAACCTCACTGCGGGAGCGACGAGGGTGCCCGCGGCCCGGTACCTGGGCACGGTCGCGGTCGCGGCGACCGCCTGGGCGCTCTACCAGGCGGTCGTGGGTGCCGCGGTCGGCGGTCTCCTGCCGGGGAGCCCCGCGCTGGCCGTCGTCGTCTCCATCGCCGTTGCGATCATCCTGGGCGTGACGATCGACGCGGCGGCGGCCCGCTGGACGGGCCGCCGCTCACGCTGAGGGGATCACTCCCCCGTGAGACCACCGAGCAGGTGGCCGAACGAGCCGCCCTTGCCGAGGTAGGACTCGGGGTCGAACGGGTCGAGCGTCTCGCCGGCCGGGCGCCGCGTCACGGCATCCGCCAGTTCCCGTGCGCCGCGCTCGATGCGAGCCGACAGCGGCGAGACGTCGTCGGCGCGGGCACCCCAGTCCGAGGACGCGGCGAACACACCGGTCGAGACCGCCTCGGCGTGCAGGTAGGCGAACAGCGGACGGATCGCGTAGTCGATCGCGAGCGAGTGCCGCGCCGTGCCCGCGTTCGCTCCGATGAGGACGGGCTTGCCCTGCAGCGCGTCGGGATCGAGCACGTCGATGAACGACTTGAACAGGCCCGAGTAGCTCGTCGAGAAGATCGGCGTGACGACGATGAGCGCGTCGGCCGACACGACCGTGTTGATCATCGTCTCGAGGGCGGGCGGGGCGAACCCGGTGAGCAGGTTGTTCGTGATGTCGTGCGCGTACTCGCGGAGCTCGAAGGTGTCGACGGATGCCTCCACCCCCCGCTCCCGCAGGTCCGCGAGCACGGCGGTCGCCAGCTTGTCGGCGAGCATCCGCGTCGATGACGGGTTCGAGAGCCCCGCCGAGACGACCGCGATGCGACGGGCGGTCATCGTGCACCGCCCAGACCGAACGCGGCGCCGACGGGAGCCGGGGTGTCCTGGTACGGGCTCGGGCCGGAGAGGTTGTCGCCGCGGTTCGCGCGCGGGCGGGCCTCACGGACCGGACCGTCACCGTACGTGGCGGCCACCCGCGCCGCGTGGGTGGGGGCATCGGGGACGATCGCCGGCCGATCCTCCGCCAGCTCCTTGCGGAGCACCGGCACGACCTCGCCGCCGAGGAAGTCGAGCTGCTCGAGCACGGTCTTCAACGGAAGCCCCGCGTGGTCGACGAGGAAGAGCTGACGCTGGAAATCGCCGAACAGGTCGCGCATGCCTGCGTACCGGTCGATCACCTGCTGCGGCGAACCGACGGTGAGCGGTGTCATCTCGGTGAAGTCCTCCATCGACGGGCCGTGGCCGTAGACGGGGGCGTTGTCGAAGTACGGGCGGAACTGCGCGACGGCATCCTGCGAGTTCCTCGCCATGAACGCCTGACCGCCGATGCCGACGATCGCCGTCTCGGGAGCCCCGTGACCGTAGTGCTCCCAGCGCTGACGGTAGAGGCCGATGAGGCGCTGGTAGTGCTCGGCGGGCCAGAAGATGTTGTTCGCGAAGAAGCCGTCGCCGTAGTACGCGGCCTGCTCGGCGATCTCGGGCGTGCGGATCGAGCCGTGCCACACGAAGGGCGGCACACCGTCGAGCGGCCGAGGCGTCGAGGTGAAGCCCTGCAGCGGCGTGCGGAACTTGCCCTCGAAGTCGACGACGTCCTCACGCCACAGCTTGTGGAGCAGGGCGTAATTCTCGATCGCGAGCGGCACGCCCTGACGGATGTCCTTGCCGAACCAGGGGTAGACGGGACCGGTGTTGCCGCGCCCGAGCATGAGGTCCATGCGACCGCCCGACAGGTGCTGCAACATCGCGTAGTCCTCAGCGATCTTCACGGGATCGTTCGTCGTGATGAGCGTCGTCGAGGTCGAGAGGATGAGGCGCTCGGTCTGCGCCGCGACGTACGCGAGCGTCGTCGTCGGCGAGGACGACCAGAACGGCGGGTTGTGGTGCTCGCCGATGGCGAAGACGTCGAGGCCGACCTCTTCGGCGTGCTTGGCGATCTCGACGGTCGCCGCAATGCGCTCTCGCTCGCTCGGCGTGTGACCCGTGGTGGGGTCCTGCGTGATGTCGGTGACGGTGAAGATGCCGAACTGCACCCCGGGCCAGGTGGTGGTGGTGCTGCTGGTGTCGCTCACGGTGTCCCTCTCGATTCCCGGACGGATCGCGCCCGATTCATGCAAGTGAATATACCTGTGTCAACGCCGTGGTGTCCACGTTATTCCCGCGGGTACCCTGGCCCGGATGAGTACCGCCGCCGCGGGCCGCACCCGCCGCATCCCGATCTGGGACAACGCCCGCGCCGCCTGCATCCTGCTCGTCGTCCTCGGGCACGCCATCCAGCGGCTGACGTACGACTCGGACATCGCGCAGAGCCTCTACTTCCTGATCTACGCGTTCCACATGCCGGCGTTCGCGCTCATCTCGGGCTACTTCTCGCGCTCCGACCCGCCGAGCAGACGACGGATGACCCGTCTCCTCACCGACATCGTCGTGCCGTATGTGATCTTCGAGGGCCTGTGGACGCTGACGAAGTTCCTCGTCGAGGGCCAGGCGAACCCGAACCTCACCCAGCCATCATGGACCCTCTGGTTCCTGCTCGCCCTCGCCATCTTCCGGCTCGTGCTGCCGTACCTCGCACTGCTCCGGATGCCGCTGCTCTGGACGCTCGTCATCTCGATCACGGTGGGCTACTTCCCCAACGTGGACGCGACGCTGTCGCTCTCGCGCACGCTCGGGCTGCTGCCGTTCTTCACCCTGGGATGGTGGCTCAGCCATCACCGCATCCTCGAACGCCACGGACTGCTACAGCGACGGAGACTGTCGTTGCGTCTGGCCGCCGCGGCGATCCTCGTCGCCGCCGGCGTCTGCGCGTGGGTGTTCGTCGGCCCGCTGAAGGAGATGAACCTCAGCCAGTGGCTCTTCTATGAGGAGGACTACGTCGATCTCGTCGGATGGCAGTGGTGGGCGGGCGGCGTGCGACTGCTGCTCATGGCCCTCGCGCTCGTGCTCAGCGTCTCGTTCTTCGCGCTCATCCCCCGCGGCCAGTACCGCTGGACCGCGATCGGACGGGACACGATGTACGTCTACCTCCTGCACTCCTTCGCGCTCTACCCGTTCCGGGAATCGGGGGTGCTGCGCGGACTCGATCCGACGTGGCTGTGGCTGCCGCTCGTCGCCCTCCTGTCGGTGGCGATCACGGTGCTCCTGGCGTCCCGACCGGTCCGCCGCGTCTTCCGCCCGCTGATCGAACCGCGCACCGGATGGCTGTTCGCCGACCCCGACCTTACGCGGAGCGACGGACGGCGCAACGACCCGACGGGGTCGCGGCGGCCGGGCGCGCCGAGCGGGACGCCGAAGGCCTGAGAGGAGTCAGGCGGGGGCGAACGTCAGGCCGAACGCCGCGGCGACGCCCTCGTTGACAACCCGCCCCGCTCGCACGTTCAGTCCCTTGGCCAGCGCGGGATCGGCCGCCGATGCGGCATCCCACCCCTTGTCGGCGAGCGCCGTGACGTAGGGCAGCGTCGCGTTCGTGAGGGCGCGCGTGGAGGTCTCGGGCACCGCGCCGGGCATGTTCGCGACGCAGTAGTACACGGCGTCGTGGACGGCGAACGTGGGGTCGTCGTGCGTGGTCGGACGCGACCCCTCGAAGCAACCGCCCTGGTCGATCGCGATGTCGACGAGGACCGCGCCCGCCTTCATCCCCGCCACCATGTCGAGCGTGACGAGCTTCGGCGCCGCCGCACCCGGGATGAGGACCGATCCGATGACGAGATCAGCGGATGCCACCTGCTCCGCGATCTCGTAGCGACTGGAGGCACGGGTGTGCAGTCCCGCGTACCGCTTCTCGAGCTCACGAAGCCGCGGCAGCGAGACGTCGATGACGGTGACGTCCGCACCCATCCCGAGGGCGTTCGCCGCCGCGTGCTCGCCGGCCACCCCGCCGCCGATGACGACGACCTTGGCCTTCGGCGTCCCGGCGACCCCGCCCAGGAGGGTGCCGCGGCCGCCTGCGGCACTCATGAGCGTGTGCGCGCCGACGGTGATGGAGATCCGGCCGGCGACCTCGCTCATGGGCGACAGGAGGGGCAGCGACCGGTCCGCGGCCTGCACGGTCTCGTACGCCACGGCGGTGGTGCCCGCCGCGACGAGCGCGTCGGTGAGCGGTCGGTCCGCGGCCAGGTGGAGGTAGGCGAAGAGGGTGAGGTCGCCCCGGAGGTGACCGTACTCGGCGGCGATGGGCTCCTTGACCTTCACCACGAGCTCGGCGTCGCCCCAGGTCGATTCGGCGTCCGGCGTGATCGTCGCACCGGCCGCCGCGAAGGCGTCGTCGGAAAGGCGGGAGCCCGTGCCCGCACCGGACTGCACGAGGACCTCATGACCGCGGGAGACGAGGGCGTCCACACCGGCGGGGGTGATCGCCACCCGGTTCTCGTTGTTCTTGATCTCAGTGGGGACCCCGATGCGCATGGCGGCACGCTCCTCGTCGGCGAGTGATGTGGACTCATCCTGCAGATGATTCGTGACGAACGTGTGACAACGGAACATCCTTCGGTGAAGATGGCCTGAGGACGGGAAAAGGAGACGGAATGACGACCACTTCGCGCGACCGGGCGAAGGATCTTCGGCCCGCCGTCGACCTCGACGAGGTCGATCGTTCGATCGTCGACGCCCTCGCCGCCGATGCGCGGCTCACGAACGCGGAACTCGCCGCCCGCATCGGGGTGGCACCGTCGACCGCGCACGCCCGCACCCGGGCGCTGGTGGAGCGCGGGGTCATCACCGGCTTCCACGCGAGCGTCGACCAGCGGGTCGTCGGTGCAGGACTCCAGGCGATGGTGCACGTGACGCTGCGACCCGGCTCGCGCCATGAGAGCATCACAGAGTTCGCCCACGAGGTGCGCGGGCTCCCCCAGGTCATCCAGATGTTCTTCCTCGGCGGGTCGGACGACTTCCTCATCCACATCGCCGTCGCGGACTCCAGCGAGGTGCGGGCCTTCGTCGTCGAGCACCTCTCCGCGCAGCGCAGCGTCGCGAACACCCGGACGAGCATCATCTTCGACTACCACCGCAACCGCGTCGCCGCTCCGTTCCACTGAGCCGGTAACGACCCGCAACATTGGGCGGCACGCCAGGGCGGCCTGCTTATCCTCGGACCATGTCCGCTCAGAGCCTCCCCATCCTCGACCTCTCGCTGCTCGATCAGGGGCCTGAGGCCGCCGACGCGTTCCGCGCCGAACTGCGCCGGGTCACCCACGAGGTCGGGTTCTTCTACCTCACCGGCACGGGCGTCTCCCCCGAACTCGAGGCGCGTCTCCACCGCGCGGCGCGCGCCTTCTTCGCGCTGCCCGACGAGGCCAAGCTCGAGATCGAGAACGTGAAGAGCCCGCACTTCCGCGGGTACACGCGTATCGGCGGCGAGCGCACGCAGGGCCTCGTGGACTGGCGCGAGCAGATCGACATCGGACCGGAGCGCCCCGCGGTGACCGACCCGGACGCCCCCGCCTACGCCGCGCTCGTCGGACCCAACCTGTGGCCGAGCGCCCAGCCCGAACTCCGCGGGATCGCCGAGGAGTGGACGACGATCCTGTCGGACGTGGCCCGGACGCTCCTGCGCGCGTGGGCCGAGGCCCTCGGCGCACCCGCGACCTACTTCGACGACCACTTCGGCGAGGCGCAGACCCTGCTCAAGATCGTCCGCTACCCGGGGTCTGCTGCGCCCGAGCCCCAGCAGGGCGTCGGTGCGCACAAGGATGCGGGTGTCGTCACGCTGCTGTGGGTCGAGCCCGGCAAGGGCGGCCTGCAGGTCGAGCGCGACGGCGAATGGATCGACGCACCCGCCGTTCCGGGATCCTTCGTCGTCAACATCGGCGAACTGCTCGAACACGCCACCGGCGGATACCTCACCGCGACCAACCATCGCGTCGTCTCGCCCCGTGCACCCGAGGACCGCATCTCGGTCCCGTTCTTCTTCAACCCGTCGCTCGACGCCGAGCTGCCCGCGATCGACCTCCCGGCCGACCTGGCCGCGCAGGCGCGCGGGGTGTCGCAGGACCCCCGCAACCCCATCCACGGGCTCCACGGCGAGAACGCGCTCAAGTCGCGGCTGCGGGCGCACCCGGACGTCGCCGCGATCTGGCACCCCGACCTCGTCGCCGCGCGGGCCTGATCCGGAACGACGAAGGCCGCCCCACACCGTGGGGCGGCCTTCTCAAGAATGTTTTGCGCGATTGAACGCTGGGTGCGGTGCCTTATCGACGGAGGCCGAGGCGCTCGATGAGCGAGCGGTAACGGTTGATGTCGACGTCCTGGAGGTAGCCCAGGAGACGGCGGCGCTGACCGACGAGCAGGAACAGCCCACGACGCGAGTGGTGGTCGTGCTTGTGCTCCTTGAGGTGCTCGGTGAGGTCCTTGATGCGCTGCGTCAGCATCGCGACCTGCACCTCGGGGGATCCGGTGTCACCGGGGTGCGTCGCGTACTCTTCGATGATCGCCTTCTTGACGTCTGCTTCCAGTGCCATAGGTGATCCCCTTCCTCTTCGTTGCGCGGCGCCCGACGCCTGATGCGTGGGCTCTCTTTATCCGCGGCCGATCGAACGGCAACCACAGGAGTCTACACGACGGGGACCGAGGTCACCGCCCGCCGTCAGTAGCGCGAGGTCACACCGAGGTACTCGTCCAGCGTGAGGCCGGTCTTCTTCAGATGCGTCGCCACCCCCGTGCCGACGTACCGCAGGTGCCACGGCTCCCAGCGGTAGCCGGTCACCTTCTCCTCCCCTCGGGGGTACCGCACGATGAAGCCGTACCGATGCGCGTTCGCGGCCACCCACCGGCCGGCGCGGGTCTCACCCCAGGACTGCGAGATCGAATTGACGTCGATGGCCAAACCGGTCTGATGCTCGCTGTGGCCGGGTCGCGCCGAGCGCCGTTCGGCCTCCGCCCTGCCGTGCTGACGGACCTTGCTCGCGAAAACGCTCTGCTGCGAGGCGTAGGAGCGGAAGCCCGAGATGATCGAGAGCGAGACGCCGTCCTTCCTGGCGTCGGCCCGCATCCTCGTCCAGGCGCTCGTCAGCTCCGGACGGAGCCCGTTGCCGTAGGAGGACGGCAACGGGATCGACTTGTTCACGATCAGGATGCCGCGGATGTACATCGGCTTGCCGGGGGCGACGGTGCGGACCGCGGGCGACCCCGCGGAACGCCACTGCGCGGTCGTCACCGGGGTCAGATAGCCGTCCATGCGGTGGAGGATCGAGGACCCCGTCGACAGGCGCACGAACGAATCGCCGGGGATCCGCGAGCGGATGGTCGTCTTCGGGCGGCCCGCGCGCGCGTACTCGGCCGCGCTGAGCGCTTCGACGGTGTTGATGCTCCGGTCGCCGGTCGAGGTCGGCCACGTGACGAGGCCGTAGACGATCGGGGACCATGCCGTCTTGGCGTAGACGACCGGAGCGCGCGCCACCTGCGGCTTCCCGGCGCGCCGGTACTCCGCGGCCGTGATCACCCGGTGCGATCCGTTCGTGCGGACGAAGTGCACGGCGGGCGACCAGGCGGCGCGGTACCAGCCGCCGGCCACCACGGAGCCCGCGCGCGGCGAACCCGCCGCGCGCCGCTCCGCCGACGTCATCTTCTTCGTCTTCCCGTCGGGCGTGCGCGCGTACAGGTCCGACGGCCCGGACTGGTAGCGGAAGTAGCGCGTCGTCGGCACATGTCCCATCAGGCGGACCTTCGGCGAGCCGGCGCTCACGAACGACGTCCGATCGAGCTTGACGACCTTGTCGACACCGCGGTCGCCCGTGCCGTCCGGCCAGGTGATCAGTGCGTACACCTGAGGGGACCACGTCACCCGCCCATAGGTGACGGGAAGGGTGCGGATGCGGGGACTCCCAGCGGCCTTCCACTGCTCCCGCGACAGCGCGGTGACGCTGCCGTCCGTCCGGGTGCGGTAGACCCGCGGGTCGGTGGACCACGGCGCGCGGTAGTAGCCGTGGACCGTGACCGCCGGGGACGGGGATGCCGTCGGTGTCGGGGTGGGTGTCGGTGCCGGGGTCGGCGTGGGCGAGGGCGTGCCGGTGGGCGCCGCGGTCTGCGCCGATGCCGCGCCGGGCGTCAGGACCACGGTCAGCGCGAGTACCGCCGCGGCGAGCACCGCCGTCCACCGTGCCCGCGGGCGTTCGTTCCCCATGGTGCTCACCTTAGGGCAGAGCCCGGGCGCACGTGTGGCCCGACCGAGGAACGGCCGGGCCACACGTGAGGCGTCGGATCAGGCGACGTCGAGCAGATCGATGATGAAGATCAGCGTCTTGCCACCGAGGAAGTGTCCACCGGCGGGACCGTACGCGAGGTGCGGCGGGATGACGAGTTCACGCCGGCCGCCCACCTTCATCCCCGGGATCCCGTCCTGCCATCCCTGGATCAGGCCGCGGAGCGGGAACTGGATGCTCTCGCCGCGGTTCCAGGACGAGTCGAACTCCTCACCGGAGAGGTACTCGACACCCACGTAGTGGACAGTGACGGTGTCGCCGGGCTTCGCCTCGGCACCGTCCCCCTCGATCAGGTCGCGGACGACCAGGTCGGCGGGTGCGGGACCCTGAGGCGCGTCGATCTCGGGCTTGGTGCGGTCTGCAGTCATGGGTCCATCCAACCCGAGGCGCTCTCCGTGGTCAAAGCCGTCAGGCCTGGATGGAACCCTGGAGGTCGAGCTCGATGGTGACGTCCTTGCCGACGAGCACGCCGCCGGTCTCGAGCGCCGCGTTCCAGGTCAGACCGAAGTCCTCGCGGTTGATGACGGTCTTCGCCGTCGCACCCGCCTTGTAATTGCCCCACGGGTCGGTGCCGAAGCCACCGAAGTCGACCTCGAAGGTGACGGGCTTGGTGACGTCCTTGATCGTGAGGTCGCCGTCGACGAGGAAGTCGCCGCCCTCGACGCGCACACCGGTCGACGTGAAGGTGATCTCGGGGTAGGTCTCGACGTCGAAGAAGTCGGCGCTGCGGAGGTGGCCGTCGCGACCCTCGTCCTTGGTGTCGAGCGATGCCGCGTCGACCTTCGCCTCGAGAGTGGCCTCGAGCGGGTTCTCGGGGGCGACGAGAGTCGCCTCCTTGACATTGAAGTGGCCACGGACCTTCGAGATCATCATGTGGCGGACGCTGAAGCCGACCTCGCTGTGCGAGGCGTCGAGGATCCAGGTCCCCGCCTTGTAGCCGGGGATGTCGAGGGTCGCGGTGGAGTCGGTCATGGTGGTCCTTCGTCTGGGGGTCCGGAGTGCTCCGGCGGTCGAAAGGGCGAAACGTCGCCGCATCCGATCCTATTCCCCTGAATAGAAAAACCCGTCGCGGGCGGGGGTCTTGACAGCGCCGGGAGTGAGCGGGATCATTTTTCCAGGCCAACTCAGCGCCCGGAAGACTCGCAGGCATCGCCGCGGCACCGGGCGCTGAGTCTTTTCTCCGGCAGTCCCCCTCAGCGGGCGAGGACATCGCCGCGGGCCCGCGTGGCGCGCTCGAGGTAAACACGCTCGTCGACGGCGGCCGCAGGGTCGCGGCCGGTCACCACGCGCTGCCGCGCGGCGGCCAGCGAGGTCGCCTCGGCGATGAAGCGCCGCATCGCCGCGGACCGGTCCCCCGGCAGCGTCCGCGCCCAGGCGACCGCACGCGCGCGCCCGGCGCGGGTCGCCAGCATGTCGACCTCGCCGGGCGAGAACCACCCCGCCGCGGCGTAGTCGCCGAGTCGCGCGCGGGTCAACCGCGCCTCCTCGCGTCGCAGCAGGCCGACACCGACGATGAACAGCACGAACAGCGGCACCTGGAGTGTCGTGTAGAGGGCGAAGAAGTCGGCGAACACGGCGGAACCGTTCCAGAGGGCGTGCAGAGCGATGGCCCCGACGATTCCGAGGAGCCACCGCGGCGCCGCCGCGGAGCCGCGGAGCCCGATCCGCGCGGCCCGGCCGAGCGCGTACCCCGTCACTGCCGTGAACATCACGTGCGCGAACGGCGACAGGACCCCACGGAGGAAGAACGTGTAGGCGGCACTCTCGACACCTTCGGTGATGAGGCTGTCGGCGAAGTAGAGGATGTTCTCCGTGAAGGCGAACCCCGCCCCGACGAGGGCGCCGTAGACGACACCGTCCACCGGTCCGTCGAAGGCGCGGCGCGCGGCGACGAAGACGAGCAGCACCCCCGCGCCCTTGGCGAGCTCCTCCACGATCGGCGCCTGGACGACGGCCGACAACGTCTCCGGCACCTGCGGGACGACGAGACCGATGACGAGGTCGACCGCCAGGGTGAGGGCGACGGATGCCACCGCCCCCCACGCGAGCGCGAACACCACCAGGCCGCGGGGCTCCGGCTCCCAGCGGTCGATGATCCGGACCGCGACCAGGACGAGCGCGAGCGGGACGAGCGCCAGGACCCCCGCGACGACCGCGGCGACGGGGCCGAGGAAGGTCAGGAAGTAGGCCGCGAGGCCGAGCGCCACGAGGACGAGCACGGTGCCCACGATCCAGAGGACCGTCCGCCCGGCTCCCGGCGTGGGCACGGGCAGGTCCCGGCGCGGCGGAGCCGGCGGGGGCGTCGCCGGCATCGAATGGGTCGGCTGCGCGAGCGGCGACGGGAACGACATGCGCTCAGCCTAGGGGCGGGCGCGCACGAGCCGCCGCCGCGCACGGGAACGATAGCCTGGGTCCATGCGCTTCGCCCACGTTGTCCCCGACGGAGTCGACGAGCCGCAGCTGATCCTGGTCGAGGAGGATCGCGCGACGGTGGTGTCGCGCCTCTTCGACGGTGCACCCTCGCGCCTGCAGCGGCTCATCGAAGGAGGCGACGCCCTCCTCGCCCGCGTCCGGGACGCGGCCGCCGACCCCGAGGTCGAGTGGATGCCGCTGGGCTCCCCCGTGTTCGCGTCCGCGATCCTCGACACGCCCGTCACGATCGCCGTGGGCTTGAACTACGCCGCGCACTCGAGCGAGCTGGGACTGAAGGCGGACGCCGCTCCGACCATCTTCACGCTGTGGCCGGGCTCCCTGGGCGGGCACCGCCAGACGACAACCTGGCCACGTTCGCTGAGTCAGTCGGTCGACTACGAAGCCGAACTCGGTGTCGTGATCGGCCCGGCAGCCCGCGACGTCGCGCTCGAGGACGCACTCGACCACGTCTGGGGCTACACGGTCGTCAACGACATCACGGCCCGCGACATCCAGTTCTCCGAGGCGCAGTGGTCGCGGTGCAAGTCGTTCGACGGCTTCACCCCGACGGGCCCCTTCGTCGTGACGGCGGACGAGATCGCCGACCCGCAGGATCTGCACATCTGGGCCGTCGTCGACGGGCAGACGGTGCAGGATGCCTCGACGGGCCAGATGATCCACCCCGTCGCCAAGCTCGTCTCCTACCTTTCGCGGTCGGCGACCCTGCTCCCCGGCACCCTCATCTCGACCGGCTCCCCCGGTGGCGCGGGCTACTCCCGCGATCCGCAGATCTTCCTCCGCGACCGCTCGACGGTCACGGTCGGCATCGACGGCATCGGTGAGCTGACGACGTTCTGCCGGATCACCGACTGACCCGCAACGACGAAGAGCCCCGGATGCCGCGCATCCAGGGCTCTCGTCGTTCCGAATCTCGGATCAGTAGCCGTTGCTCTCCAGCAGCTCCTGGCACGAGGTGGTGACACCCTGCCAGGTCACGGTTCCCGACGGGTCCTCGAAGCAGGCGTTGATCTGAGTGGTCAGATCGCCTCCGACGCTCGCCGCGAACGAGATGAGCGCGATGAAGATGATGATCCCGATGATGAGCAGCACGACGCTCACGATGATCGCCGCGATCGCCAGACCGTTCTTCACGCCGGCCTTGCGGCTCTGCACGAGAGCCACGATGCCGAGGATGAGGCCGATGACCTGGGTGCCGGGGATGATCGCGAGGATCAGCGCGACGATCGCCATCGTGCGGCCGGGGGTCGATCCGCCCGAGGGGGCGGCGTTGTACTGCGGCGCGTTGCTGTAGGCGGGCGCTTCGTAGGCCGGCGGCGCCGGGGGGACGTTCTGGGAGTTCGGCTGGTTGGGATCAGTCATGGAAGTGTCCTTCTGGTCGGTCATCGGCCGGGATTACGACCCCGACGCTAGCGTTCACCGTTCTCCCAGACAACCGGCAATCAGTGCTGCTCCACGTCACCCGGTTTCGTGATAACGGGGATGGCCCGCGTGACCGCCTGCAGCCCCGACAGGCGTGCCGGCGACAGCTGCTTGTCCACCTCGTCGCGCGACATCAGGCCGGCTTCGACGACGAGGTCGCCGACGTTCCGCTTGGTGAGCAGCGCGGTCTTGGCCAGGGCCGCGGCGGCGGTGTAGCCGATAAAGGGCGTCAGTGCCGTGATGACGCCGACGGACGACCCGACCATCGTCCCGAGGCGTTCGCGGTTGGCCGTGATGCCGTCGACGCAGTTGACCCGCAGCGTGCGCATACCGCGACGCATCCAGGTGATCGACTGGAAGATCGAGTGCGCGATCACCGGCTCGAACGCGTTCAGCTGCAGCTGCCCGCCCTCGACGGCCATCGTCACCGTCAGGTCGGCGCCCGCGACGGCGAAGGCGACCTGGTTGACGACCTCGGGGATGACCGGGTTCACCTTGCCGGGCATGATGCTCGAGCCGGCCTGTCGGGGCGGGAGGTTGATCTCGCCGAAGCCCGCCTGCGGGCCGCTCGAGAGGAGCCGCAGGTCGTTGCTGATCTTCGAGAGCTTGATGGCGTTACGCTTGAGCGACGACGAGAACGACATGAAGGCGCCGGTGTCGCTCGTCGACTCCACGAGGTCCTCGGCGGTCTCGAGGTCGAGTCCGCTGATCTCGCGCAGGTGGCGGAGCACCGAGCCGGAGTAGTCGGGGTGCGTCGTGATGCCGGTGCCGATGGCCGTCGCACCCATGTTGATCTCGTAGAGCAGGTACGCGTTCTCGCGGAGCCGGTGGTAGTCCTCCCCCAGCGTCGTCGCGAAGCCGTGGAACTCCTGCCCGAGCGTCATGGGCACGGCATCCTGCAATTGGGTGCGGCCGACCTTGAGCACGTCGTGGAACTCGTCGGCCTTCTTCAGGAAGGCCTGCCGCAGCAGGTCGAGCTCCTCGAGGAGGGACTGCAGGTCGAGGCCGAGGCCGACCTTGATCGCCGTCGGGTAGACGTCGTTCGTCGACTGACTGCGGTTCGTGTGGTCGATCGGCGAGAGGAACGCGTAGTCGCCTTTCTCACGGCCGGCCATCTCGAGCGCGATGTTGGTGATGACCTCGTTCGCGTTCATGTTGGTCGAGGTGCCGGCCCCGCCCTGGATGACGCCCACGACGAACTGGTCGTGGAACTCGCCGTCGATGACGCGCTGCGCCGCACGGTCGATGAGGTCGGCGCGGGATGCCTCCAGCACGCCGATCTCCTTGTTGGCGCGCGCGGAGGCCTGCTTGACCATCGCGAGGGCGACGACGAGGTCGCGGTAGACGGAGATGGGCCGCATCGAGATTGGGAAGTTCTCGAGGGCTCTCGCGGTGTGGATGCCCCAGTAGGCGTCGGCGGGGATCTCCATCGATCCCAGGGAGTCGGTCTCGGTACGCGTCATCGCGTCAGGTGCCATTGCGGTGTCCTTGTGGGTCACAGGGTGCGGGGATAGGACGAGCCTATCCCCGCGCCCCGCCGACCTAGCGGTTGACGCTCGACATGTCGGCGTAGCGGTCGCCGACCGCCGGCGCGACCTCGCTCAGCCGGCGCAGCTGGTCGTCCGTGAGCGCGAGCTCGGTGGCGCCGATGTTCTCGTCGACGCGCTCGAGCTTGCGCGTACCCGGGATGGGCACGATGTCCTCGCCCTGCGCGAGGAGCCAGGCGAGCGCGACCTGAGCGGGGGTCGCGTCCACCTCGCCCGCGACGCCTTCGATGACGTCCACGATCCGCAGGTTGGCGGCGAGCGCCTCGTTTTCGAATCGCGGGTTGTTCCGACGGAAGTCGTTCTCGTCGAGCTGGTCGACCGAGCGGATCCGACCCGTCAGGAAGCCGCGACCGAGCGGCGAGTACGGCACGAACCCGATGCCGAGCTCGCGCAGCGCGGGCAGCAGCTCGGCCTCGGGATCCCCATGAGTCCGAGGCCGATGCGGCCGACCCGGGGACCGTTCTGGCCGAGTGCGGCGGTCTTCATGATGCGGTGATCTCCTTGTCGTAGATGTCGATCTTGTGGTCGATGGCGGCGAGACTCAGCGTGACCTCCTCGAGCCGTCTGCGGACGACCTCCCGGTGCTCGACGAGCAGTCGACGCCCTTCCGCGATCGTCGCGTCCCCCTCGCGCACGAGCGCCGGTGGGTCGAGGATGTCCGGTCCACGGGTTGCAGCATCAGGCCCGCACGCTCGTAGGAGCAGAGGGTGTGCGCGCTGACGCCGGTCGCGTCCGCCGCTTCGGCGATGGAGGCGCCGGCAGAGGTGGAGAGGAGGGACATGCCCTCACGGTAGGACTTCGAGTGCGCGCGAAGTCAAGAGGCTCAGGCGGGCTTGCGGGAGAAGGCCTCGAGGCGCTCGTCGGGCGTGAGGGCGGCCATCCGCTCCACCCACTCGGCCGAGAAGTAGTCCCCCGTCGGCGCCTCGACCACGGGGACGACCGTGTGCGTGATCGTGTCGTCGTAGACGTGCACGAGGTGGAAGGACTGTCCGGCATCCATGCCGTTCACCTCGGTCGCCGGTCGCTGCAGGTTCATCGTGTAGCAGGTCGCGGAGGCGACGCTCACGGGGATGCCGGCGAAGGTGCCCGACGTCGAGTAGTGCAGGTGGCCGGCCAGGATGCCGCGCACGTCGGTGCCGGCGAGCACAGCCGCCAGCTCGTCCTGCTCCCGGAGCTCGAGGATGTCGAAGAACGGGATGTGGCTCGGGATCGGCGGATGGTGCAACGCGAGCAGCGTGCCGAGCGGCGCCGGCTCGGCGAGCACCTCCCGGAGCCACTCGCGCTGCGCCGCATCGACGAGGCCGTGATGCCAGCCGGGGACGGTGGAGTCGAGGACGACCAGTCGCAGCCCGCCCAGGTCGTGGACCGTGGTGAGCGGCGCTTCGGAGCCCGGCTCATCGAAGAGCCCCTCCCGCAGGGCGGGTCGCTCGTCGTGATTGCCCGCGACCCACACGACCGGCGCATCCAGCTGCTCGGCCATCGGTTCCACGAGCTCGCGCAGCCGGCGGTAGGCGGCGGGCTCTCCCAGGTCGGTGAGATCGCCCGTCACGACGATCGCGTCGGGGCGGATGCCGGTGCGCTCGACGGCTGCGAGGGCCGCCGCGACACCGCCCGTGGCGTCGTAGGCGCCGCCGAGCGGGCGATCGCCGGCGAGCAGATGGGTGTCGCTCAGATGGACGATCGTGCGGACGGCGGGCGCATGGCGGCCGAAGGAGACGGGCTGCATGCCGCCCAGCCTATTGACGCCCCCGGACGCGCGGCGATCAGTGGTTGAACAGGATGAGCAGGAGCCCGCCCAGCACGACCAGGCCGCAGACCGCGAACGCGGCGTACGCCCCGACGAGGGCGATGCGCTTCTGCGCCGGGCTCAGCGGGTTCTTCTTGGCGGCTTTCTTGGCGGCCTTGGCGGCCCGCTTCTGCTCCTTGGGAGTCATGATGGTCAGCGCGTCGGTGAAGGTGGCCGGGATGACGACGGGCACCCGTCCCGCCCGAACGAGCAGACGCAGACCGATCGCGTAGAAGGCGACCACCGTCGCCGCGGCGAGGAGCGCCGCGAGGAAGACCTGGAGGAAGGCGAGCCAGTTGACGTCGACGCTCATCGGGTTCCCTCCTCGTCGGATGCGGCGGCGGACTGCGCGACGCGCTGCTGGCGGCGTGTGGGGGGCGGTTCCTCCGTGAGATCGACGGCGGCACCCGAATCGGCCACCTCGCTGCTCATCGCGTTCGCCGCGTTGACCTCGTTGCGCCGGGACCGCAGGAAGATCGCGAGCACGACGGCGACCGCCACGACGGCGCCGATGATGACGCCGATCAGTTCACCCGGTCCCTCGCCGAAGAGGTTCTCGAGTCCGACGATGAGGAGGGCGGCCAGTGCGCCGACGATGCCGGCTGCCGGGAGCGTGAGGACCCACCCGACCATGATGCGCCCGACGGTGCGCCAGCGCACGCTCGACCCGCGGCGACCGAGGCCCGACCCGATCACGGACCCCGAGGCCACCTGCGTGGTCGACAGGGCGAACCCGAGGGCGCTCGAGGCGAGGATCGTCGACGCGGTGGATGCCTCCGCCGAGAAGCCCTGCGCGGGCTTGACGTCGGTGAGGCCCTTGCCGAGCGTGCGGATGATCCGCCACCCGCCCATGTACGTGCCGAGAGCGATCGTGAACGCGCACGCGAAGATGACCCAGAACTCGGGCTCGGACTGCGTCTGCCAGCCGACCGTGATGAGGGCGAGGGTGATGACGCCCATCGTCTTCTGCGCGTCGTTGGTGCCGTGCGCGAGGGCGACGAGCGACGACGTGAAGATCTGACCCCAGCGGAAGCCGTCGCGGCCGTCCGGCTTGTTGTCGTAGCGGCGGGTGACGGCGTACGCGATCTTCGTGGCGACGAAGGCGATGATGCCGGCCGTGAGCGGGGCGATGAGGGCGGGGAGGACGACCTTCGACAGGACGACACCGACGTTGATCGCGCTGACGGACGCGCCGACGATCGTCGCCCCGATGAGACCGCCGAAGAGTGCGTGCGAGGAGCTCGAGGGAAGGCCGAGCAGCCAGGTGAGCATGTTCCACGTGATGGCGCCGATCAACCCGGCGAAGATGATCGCGGGGAAGATCGAGGGCGAGAGCTGATCCTCGCGGATCATGCCGCCCGAGATCGTCTTGGCGACCTCCGTCGACAAGAATGCGCCCACGAGGTTGAGGATGGCGGCCAGCAGCACCGCGACCTTGGGCTTGAGTGCGCCGGTCGCGATCGGCGTCGCCATCGCGTTCGCCGTGTCGTGGAAGCCGTTGGTGAAGTCGAAGAAGAGTGCCAGTGCGATGACCAGGACGACGATGAGTGCTGCGGTCTCCACAGTTCGCTTTCCGTCGGGAATCGGGGGAACGGGTGCCGCGGCGATCGGCGTTGCGAACGAAAAGTTCACCCAGACGTCACCAGGGGTTCAATCGGGCCTGGGAAATCCTCGCACACGATCCGCCATGGCATAACCCGCGCGCGCCCGCGGGGGTCGGTTAGCGTGGTCGGGTGACCTCCGAAGCCGTGACACCGCCCGTCGCCGACCGCCGCCCGTTCACCCGCACGCACCACGGGGACGACGTCTCGGACCCCTACGAGTGGCTGCGCGCGAAGGACGACGAAACCGTCATCGGCCACCTCGAGGCGGAGAACGACTACACCGGCAGCCGTACGGCGCACCTCGCCGGTCTCCGCGAGCGGATCTTCGAGGAGATCAAGGGCCGCACGCTCGAAACCGACCTCTCCGTCCCCTCGCGCCGCGGGCAGTGGTGGTACTACGGCCGCACCGTCGAGGGCAAGCAGTACGGCATCAACTGCCGCGCCCCCATCACGGACGTCGCGGACTGGACGCCGCCCGTGCTCTCCCCCGACACCGACGTCCCCGGCGAGCAGGTGCTCCTGGACGGCAACGTCGAGGCCGAGGGCCACGACTTCTTCTCGCTCGGCAGCCTCGACGTCTCGAACGACGGCACCCGGATGCTCTACGCCGTCGACGTCGCCGGTGACGAGCGCTACACCCTCCGCATCCGCGACCTGGTGACCGGCGACGACCTCGCCGACGTCATCGAGAACACCTTCTCCGGCGCGGTCTTCTCCCCCGACGGCCGTCACGTCGTCTACACGACCGTCGACGACGCCTGGCGACCCGACACCGTCTGGCTGCACGAAGTGGGGACGGATGCCGCATCCGACCGCGTCATCTTCACCGAACCCGACGAGCGGTACTGGGTCGGCGCGGGCTTCACGCGCAGTGACCGCTTCCTCGTCATCGGGGTGGGGTCCTCCATCACCTCGGAGGAGTTCCTCGTCCCGGCCGACGACCTCACGGCGGAGCCCCGATCGGTGTGGCCGCGCCGCGAGGGCGTCGAGTACTCGCTGACCCACGCGGTCATCGCCGGGGAGGACGTGCTCTACATCCTCCACAACGATGGCGCTTTGGACTTCGAGCTGGTGCGGGTAGCGGCATCCGACCCCACCGGGCAGCGGCACGTCGTGCTGCCGCACCAGCCGGGTCGGCGGTTGCTCGACGCGTCCGCCTACCGCGACTGGGCGGTCGTCGAGTACCGCCGCGAGGGCCTCGCGCGCGTCGGGATCCTCGACTACGCCACCGATGAGGTCACCGAGATCGCCTTCGACGAGCCGCTGTACGCCGCCGGGGCGAGCGGATCGTCGGAGTGGGCGCCCCCGGTCATCCGTCTCGGTTACGCCTCGTTCGTGACGCCCGGCACGGTGTACGACTACGTCGTGGCGACGGGCGAGCTCCTGCTGCGCAAGAGCCAGCCGGTCCTCGGCGGGTACGACCCGGCCGACTACGGTCAGGAACGGGTCTGGGCGACCGCCGACGACGGCACGCGCGTCCCCGTTTCTCTCGTGTGGAAGCGGTCGTTCGGCGAACCGGGAGCGGCGCCCCGCCCCCTGCACCTCTACGGCTACGGCTCGTACGAGCACTCCATCGAGCCCGGATTCTCGGTCGCCCGCCTGTCGATGCTGGACCGTGGCGTGATCTTCGCGATCGCTCACGTCCGCGGCGGTGGCGAGATGGGGCGCCAGTGGTACGAGGAGGGCAAGCTGCTGCACAAGCGGAACACCTTCACGGACTTCGTCGCCGTCGGCCGTCACCTCGTCGCCGAGGGGTACACCTCCCCCGACCGCCTGGTCGCGGAGGGCGGCTCCGCCGGCGGTCTGCTCATGGGCGCCGTGGCGAACCTCGCCCCGGACCTGTTCGCGGGCATCCTCGCCGGCGTCCCGTTCGTCGACGCGCTGACGACGATCCTCGACCCGTCCCTCCCGCTCACCGTGATCGAGTGGGATGAGTGGGGCGACCCGCTGCACGACGCCGACGTGTACGCCTACATGAAGTCGTACACCCCCTACGAGAACGTGCAGGAGGGCGTCCGGTACCCCCGCATCCTCGCCGTCACCTCGCTCAACGACACCCGGGTGCTCTACGTCGAGCCGGCGAAGTGGGTCGCGCGGCTGCGCGAGGTCGGTGCGGACGCCCTGCTCAAGTGCGAGATGGTCGCGGGTCACGGTGGTGTCAGCGGGCGGTACAACTCGTGGCGCGAGCGCGCGTTCGAGCTCGCCTGGCTCCTCGACGTCCTGGGACTGGCCGACGCGGACTGACACTGTAAGCGGGGCCGTGGGTACGATGCCCCCATGGCATCCGTTCCCCGCTACCGCGCGGCGGTCCGCATCGATCTCGACCTCGTCTGCGCGCACCCCGACGATCTCGTCGGCGGCATGGATGACGCGTCACGGATGTCCGAGTCGTCGATGGATGCCGAGGACGCGCTGCTGTCGCTGATCGAGGTGTCGGTGGCCGACGGCGCGCAGCAGCTGGTGCGCATCGAATCCACCAACTCCTCGATCGTCGACTCGGAGTGGGAGGGCACGTCGGGCGAGGTTCCGGAAGGATCCTCCGACACCGCGCGGGTCGCCCGGGCGGGTGCGCGCCTGGCGGGGATCGACTGGGCACTGGACGAACTCTTCGGCGGACCGACGACCGAGGCGACCGCATCCGAGCTGCGCCAGCGGACGATCATCAAGGGGCTCGTCTGGAACGCCTCCGTCCTGGTCGTCGACTGCCTTTTCGACGATGTCCGCCAGCTGGCGGACGCGGCCGACACGCGATCCGCCTGGCGAGAGACGCACGTGATCTCGCAACTGCCCCCGCAGTACGCGACGCACTACGACCGGGCGTTCGCGCAGAAGTTCCTCGCCGCGACGATCGAGGTCACCTCCCGGCTCAGCGCCTCACCCGTGTACCCTCCCACCGTCGCCCACGAGCTGGCGCTGAAGCTCGTGCTCGACGAGGCGGCGCGCAGCGCCGAACGCCTCACTGGCGACCTGCCGGAGGGCTGGCGCGAGCACCTGGACACCGTGCTGTTCCAGGACCTCGATGCGGAGTCCCTCTTCGTCGATCAGGATGCGTCGAGCAAGCAGGATGCCGCCGCCGCGACTCCTCCTCTCGATTTCGCGAGCTGGTTCATCCCGTATGCGCACGCGCCGGCGCCGGCGCCGTACGCGAGCGACGATCTCAAGGAACCATCCCGCGGCTAGCACGCTCGGCCTAGTCAGGCAATTGTCAGTTTTGCCCGCGCCGATCCCGTAACATTTTGAGCCCCAGGGGGAGTACTCCACGACGGTCGGTTCGTCATTACGGATGTGAAGGTGCATCCCGGATCACCGGTCCCGATCACTCGGGATGGAGAAGACTCTGGCGTCCTTTCATCACGCCATTGAGGAGACTCCTGTGGAAATCACCCCTCTCGTCTGGGGCATCACGATCGCCGTCACGATCGCCTTCTTCGTCTACGAATTCTTCGCGCACGTCCGCAAGCCGCATGAGCCGTCGATCGGTGAATCGGCGCGCTGGTCCGCCTTCTACATCGGTCTCGCGCTGATCTTCGGTGTCGTCATCGGCCTCATCCCGGGATGGGGCTGGGTGTACTCGGGTGAGTACTTCGCCGGGTACCTGACCGAGAAGGCGCTGTCGATCGACAACCTCTTCGTGTTCCTCATCGTCATGACCGGGTTCGCGGTGCCGAAGAAGTACCAGCAGAAGGTCCTGATGATCGGCATCGTCATCGCGCTCATCATGCGGGGCGCGTTCATCGCCGTCGGCGCCGCCCTCATCGAGAACTTCTCGTGGATCTTCTACGTCTTCGGCGCGCTGCTGCTGTTCCTCGCCTACCGTCAGGCGTTCGCACACGGTGAGTCCGACCCGGCCAACGGCAAGTTCATGCAGTTCGTCCGCCGCATCCTGCCCGTCAGCGACGAGTACAACAGCGACAAGCTCACGGTGAAGAAGGCCGGTAAGCGCTTCGTCACCCCGATGCTGCTGGTGATCATCGCGATCGGCTTCGTCGACCTCATCTTCGCGGTCGACTCGATCCCCGCGATCTACGGTCTCACCAACGAGGCGTACATCGTGTTCACTGCTAACGCGTTCGCCCTCATGGGTCTGCGTCAGCTGTACTTCCTCATCGGCGGTCTGCTCGAGCGCCTCGTGTACCTCGCACAGGGCCTGGCCGTCATCCTCGCCTTCATCGGTGTGAAGCTCGTCCTGCACGCCATGCACGTCAACGAGCTGCCGTTCATCAACGGCGGCGAGCCGATGCTCTGGGCTCCCGAGATCCCGATCTGGTTCTCGCTCCTGTTCATCGCGGCCACGATCGTCGTCGCGACGGTGGCGAGCCTCGCCAAGACACGTCGCGACCGCGACCGCGAGCTGGACGCCGGCGCACCGACCTCGACCCCCTCCCCCGCAGAAACGAAGGAGCACCGCTGACCGATGGACAGCGATCATACGATCCCGCCCACCACTGAGACCGACGGCATCGAGGTGACTCGATGAACGATCTGGCCCTCAACATCGCCCTCGTCGTGGTGTTCGTCCTGGTGGGCGGGGTATTCGCGGCGACCGAGATGGCGCTGGTGACCCTGCGGGAGAGCCAGATCAACGCGATCGCCGCGCGCGGCAAACGTGGGCAGAAGGTGGCGGGCCTCGCCCGCAACCCCAACACGTTCCTCTCGGCGGTGCAGATCGGCGTCACGGTGGCAGGCTTCGCGTCCGCCGCGTACGGCGCGACCTCGATCGCCCCGTCGGTGGCGCCGCTCATCGAGTCGTGGGGCGCAGACCCGGGCTTGGCTCTGACGATCGCGACGCTGATCCTCACGCTTCTCATCGCGTACCTGTCGCTCGTGCTCGGCGAGCTCGTGCCGAAGCGTCTCGCCATCCAGCGGAACGCCCAGTTCGCCTACGTCGTCGCGCCCGTCCTCGACGGGTTCGCCAAGGTGATGAGGCCGGTCATCTGGCTGCTGTCGGTATCGACGAACGCCCTCGTGCGCCTCCTCGGCGGAGACCCGCACAAGACGGGTGAGGAGATGACGGATGAGGAGGTCCGCGACATCGTCGCGAGCCACGAGGGTCTGCCCGAGGACGAGCGCCGCATCCTGGAGGACGTCCTCTCGCTGCGGGAGCGACAGCTGAGCGAAGTCATGCGACCGCGTCCCGACGTCACCTCCCTCGACGACAGCGCGACGATCGGCGAGGCCATCTCCGCCGTGCACGAACTGCCGTTCTCGCGGTACCCCGTGGCCGACACGTCCATCGACGACATCGTCGGCTTCGTGCACGTCCGGGATCTGTTCGAGGCGGCTGCGGATGCGGCGGCCCCCCTGTCCAGCATCGTCCGGCCGATCCCCTACTTCCCGTCGACGGCGCGCGTCCTCCCGACGCTGACGAAGATGCGGGCGGAGGGGCACCAGATCGCTGTCGTCGTCGACGAGTACGGCGGTACGGACGGCATCGTGACCCTCGAGGACCTCGTGGAGGAGGTCGTCGGTGAGATCTTCGACGAGTACGACGACGCCGTCGCCCCCGTGGGTGATCGCGAGATCATCGACGGGCGCCTCAACCTGCAGGACTTCTCCGAGGCGACGGGGATCACGCTCCCCCGCGGCGCCTCGGACACGGTCGCCGGATTCGTGACCGAGCGGCTCGGTCGCCTCGCGGTCGTGGGCGACACGATTGACGTCGACGGCGCGACGATCCAGGTGACCGCCATGGACCGCCGGCGCATCGCGGAGGTCCGCGTCACGCCTCGTGAGGCCGAGACGCCCGTGGCGTGAGCCGAAGCTTCCCGCTCGCTCGACCCTCGCGAAACGTCGTGCGAGCGGGTAGCGTCATGCCCTAGACGGGCTGAGCGCGGTGGGGACCTGCGCTGCTCGCGACTTCTTGGGGGAAGACATGACGAGTGCGTCGACCGTCTCGCGCGCGACCGATCCGGCGCTCGCCCGCACCATCCCGTCGCTGGACGGGATCCGAGCGCTCGCGGTGCTCTGCGTGATCTGGGGGCACGGCGCGGCCACGCTTCCCCAGAACGACGTCGTGGTGTTCCTCCGAGCGAACCTTCCCGGCGGATACTTCGGCGTGCAGGCGTTCTTCGTCCTGTCGGGGTTCCTGATCACGACGCTGTTGCTGCGCGAGCGCGGGAAGACCGGTCGCATCTCGCTGTCGGCGTTCTACCGCCGTCGCGCATACCGCATCCTTCCCGCGCTGTTCGTGTTCCTCGCGGTCGTGTCCGTGCTCGCGGCGACCCGGGTGATCGACGGGCTCGGCCCTCGCGACATCATCAGCCCCGCCCTGTTCCTCCGCGACTACTGGCCGCTCGACGGCTCGTGGTGGACGGGGCACACCTGGTCGCTCAGCGTCGAGGAGCAGTTCTACGTCCTCTGGCCCCTCGCCGTCATCCTCATGCCGCGCCGGGTCGCGGTGAAGGTGCTCGTCATCGGCGTGCTGATCTCGCCGTTCGTCCGGATCGGGACCTACCTCCTGCCGTTCGTGCCCGAGGGAGGAGTGACCTACATGTTCCATACCCGCGCGGACGCGCTGATGATCGGATGCCTGTTGGCGTACGGCGCCGGAGAGCGATGGTTCGAGCGCCTCACCGAGTGGATCTTCGCGCGTCACCTGCAGTGGGCGGTGGTGGTGTGGCTGCCGCTGTCCTGGGCGCTCACGTCGAGATTCGAAGGCGTGTGGATGTACACGGTCGGCTACGTCGGCGATGCTCTCGCGGTGGCGCTCGTCATCGTGTGGATGATGCGGGCCCCTGCCTCGCCGTTCGGACGATTCCTGAACTGGCGCCCGATGGTCCACATCGGGCTGATCTCCTACAGCCTCTACCTCTACCAGCAGCTGTTCCTGACCCGGCACAACGAGACCTGGTTCGGGGGGCTGACGATCGGCGGACTCCTGGCACTCTTGCTCGTCGCGGAAGCGTCCTACTGGTTCGTCGAGCGTCCGTTCCTGCGCCTGCGCGTCCGACGCGAACGACCCGCGACCCCCGTATGACAAGCGCGCGTCGACGCACAGATGGAGTGCCGGCTACAGGACGTGAACCTGCAACCCCCGTATGACAAGTACGGGTCGACGCACAGCGATGGTGCCGGCTACAGGACTTGAACCTGCAACCCCCGTATTACAAGTACGGTGCGCTACCAATTGCGCCAAGCCGGCAGGTGGCCCAGTCTATCCGGGCCGCGCCGGTCACTCCGCAGGCGCGGTGGGCGTCGGCGTCTCCGCCGGTGCCGTCGGCGTGGGGGTCGGGGTCTGCTCGGTGTAGAACGCGTCGCTCGCGCTCGTCAGCACGAACTGGGAGAACTCCGCGGCGTCCGACAGCGCACCCATGTAGGGCTGGCCGTTGACGAGGATCATCGGCGTGCCGGTGAGCTCCAGGCCGTCGGTGTCGGGGATGCCGGCGATCGCGCGCTCCGTGGCATCCTTCGCCCACTCGATGAAGTCGCCGTCCTCGATGCACGACCGCAGCTTCTCGGGGTCGCTCGCGCCGACGGCCTGCGCCAGGTCGGCGAGCTCGACGTCGGAGAATCCGTCGGTGTCCATCGCCGGCTGACGCGTGAGCAGCTCGGTGTTGTACGCGAAGAAGACGCTCTCGTCGTGGGTCGCGACGCAGGCTGCCGCCGCGGCGGCGCGCAGCGAGTACTTCGTGCCGTTGGACTTGGCCGTGAGCATCGACACCGGATGGTAGCTGAGGGTCGCGGCTCCCTGGTCGACCCACGTGGTGAGCTGGTCGACATTGGCGAGCTGCCATTCGCGCGCACCCGGCGAGAGGTAGTCGACGTAGACGCGGATGTCGACGGGAGCAGCGGTCGGGGATGCCGTCGGTGCCGGCGTCGCCGCCTTGTCCGACCCCGGGGTCGCCTCGACGGCGCTCTCGTCGATCGCGCCCTGGTCCGCCGCGACGCCCGTGACCTCGCTGACCGCGAAGCCGTCCGATGATGCGGTGCTCGGGGTCAGGTCGCGTCCGCCCATTGTCGACGTGACCGACCACACGACGACGGTCGCGACGGCGGCGACGGCCGCGGTCGCCAGGACGCCGAGCGAGATGCGACGAGCGATCCGCGCGCGCGACTGGCGGATGTGGACGCGCTGCGCCTTCTCTCGCACGGCCTCGCGGCGGTCGGTCGCGGATGACGGAGTGTCGCCGGAATCGGTGGACATGAAACCTCGGGAAGATCTGTGGTGGCCGTAGGGCCCGGCGCTCGGGGGTGGCGCACGGTCGATGTTAGTCAGACGCGCTGGAAAAAGGCTGACGAGACCGCATCCCCTCTCGCGGCCCTCCCGTGCCATACTGAAGACGCACCCGATGGCGGGTGTGCGGGGTCGTCCCCGCTCGCTTCACTACGGATCGTCCGGCACGTACCTGCCGGTGAAGGAGAAGAAACAATGGCGTCCGTCACGTTCGACAACGCAACCCGTCTGTACCCCGGTGGAACCCGCCCCGCGGTCGACAAGCTCAACCTCGAGGTCGCCGACGGCGAATTCCTCGTCCTCGTCGGCCCGTCCGGCTGCGGTAAGTCCACCTCCCTGCGCATGCTCGCGGGTCTCGAGGAGGTCAACTCCGGCTCGATCCGCATCGGCGACCGCGACGTCACCGACGTCCCGCCGAAGGACCGCGACATCGCGATGGTCTTCCAGAACTACGCGCTGTACCCGCACATGACCGTCGCCGAGAACATGGGCTTCGCGCTCAAGATCGCCGGCGTCGGCAAGGAGGAGCGCGCCGCCCGCGTCCTCGAGGCCGCCAAGCTCCTCGACCTCGAGCAGTACCTGACCCGCAAGCCGAAGGCCCTCTCGGGTGGTCAGCGTCAGCGTGTCGCCATGGGTCGCGCCATCGTCCGCCAGCCCCAGGTCTTCCTCATGGACGAGCCGCTGTCGAACCTCGACGCCAAGCTCCGCGTCCAGACGCGCACGCAGATCGCGTCGCTGCAGCGTCGCCTCGGCGTCACCACGGTCTACGTCACGCACGACCAGACCGAGGCCCTCACGATGGGTGACCGCATCGCGGTCCTCAAGGACGGTCTGCTCCAGCAGGTCGGCACCCCGCGCGACCTCTACGAGAAGCCGAACAACGTCTTCGTCGCCGGCTTCATCGGCTCGCCTGCCATGAACCTGTTCCCGGCGAGCCTCGCCGACGGCGGCATCCAGTTCGGCACCGAGGTCGTCCCCCTCGACCGCGACACCGTCGGCCGCGCCACCGGCAGCCAGGTCACCGTGGGTGTGCGCCCCGAGGACCTCGAGGTCGGCCCCGCCGACGGTCGCGGCCTCGCGGTTCAGGTCGACCTCGTCGAGGAGCTCGGCGCCGACGGCTACCTGTACGGTCACGTCGACATCGACGGCAAGCGCACCGACGTCG
Source organism: Microbacterium sp. CnD16-F (assembly GCF_024124465.1). Taxonomy (NCBI): domain Bacteria; kingdom Bacillati; phylum Actinomycetota; class Actinomycetes; order Micrococcales; family Microbacteriaceae; genus Microbacterium; species Microbacterium sp. CnD16-F. Next base: position 31,791 of record NZ_JAMXSA010000004.1, on the reverse strand, counting down.
TCGCCCGTGTCGACGGCCGCAACCACCCGAACGCGGGCGAGACGGTCACGCTGGCCGCCAAGCCGGGCCACGTCCACGCGTTCGACATCGAGTCGGGCGACCGCCTCAACGACAAGCCGGTCGTCTCGGCCTGATCGTCATCATCAGCAGGACCGCGGCGCGGGAAGGTCTCCGGACCTCCCGCGCCGCGGCGCGTCAGCCGGAGGTCACCGCGTGGTCCATTCCCTGAGCATCACCGCCAGCAGCGTCGACGCAGGGCTCCTCGCCCTGCCCTGGTCGACCCCGCTCGGCGAGTGGCCGAGCGACGCGATCGTCTCGCTCCCCAAAGGCCTCTCCCGCCACCTCGTGCGATTCGCGAGCCTGTCGGGGCGGGTGATCGCGGTGAAGGAGACGACCGCCGAGATGGCGCGCCGGGAGTACGAGATGCTCGGCTCGCTCGGCCGGCTCGACGTACCCTGCGTGAGTCGGGTGGCGGTCATCGACGGGCGGCGGACGCCCAAGGGCGAGCCGCTCCCGGCCGCGCTCGTCACCGCGCACCTGCGCTTCTCCCTCCCCTACCGCGCCCTGTTCACCCAGGTGCTGCGTCCCGACACGGCGACGCGGCTGGTCGACGCACTGGCAGCCCTGCTCGTGCGCCTGCACAACGTCGGCTTCTTCTGGGGCGACGTGTCGCTGTCGAACACGCTGTTCCGACGGGATGCCGGGGCCTTCGCCGCGTACCTGGTGGATGCCGAGACGGGCGAACTGCACGAGGGCGGCCTCACGCGGGGTCAGCGCGAGCACGACCTCGACGTCGCCCGCACGAACATCGCCGGCGAGATCATGGACCTCGAAGCGGGTGGCCGCCTCGAGGGCGGTGTCGATGCCGTCGCCATCGCCGACGGCATCATGTCCTCGTACCGCTCCCTGTGGAGCGCGCTGACCGAGACCGAGAGCTTCGCCGCGAACGAGACCTGGCGCATCACCGAGCGTGTGCAGCGGCTCAACGGTCTCGGCTTCGACATCGGCGAGATGTCGATCGACGAGACCGCCGACGGCACGAAGGTCCTCATCCAGCCGAAGGTGGTGGATGCCGGCCACCACCAGCGACGTCTGCTCCGCCTGACGGGGCTCGACGTCGAGGAGAATCAGGCGCGGCGCCTGCTCAACGACATGGACGAGTTCGCCGCCCGAGTCTCGCGCCTCGGCAGCGACGAGGAGATGGTCGCGCACGAGTGGCTCACGCGGGTGTTCGAGCCGGTCGTGAAAGCCGTCCCGTGGGAGCTGCGGAGCAAGCTCGAGCCCGCCGAGGTGTTCCACCAGGTGCTCGAGCACCGCTGGTACATGTCGCAGGCGCGCGGCAAGTCGATCCCGATCGCGGAGGTCCTGTCGTCGTACATCGACGACGTCCTCCGTCACCGCCGCGACGAGGCGACCGTGATGGGGCCGCCGACCGAGACGATGGCGGTTCCGGTCGTCACCGCCGATCTGCCCCTCCCCGACGAGGACGACGATGAGCAGGTCGACTGGCGCGACCTCGTCTGAGCGGGGTCAGTACCCGACGGTGAACCGCTCGTTGCGGTGCTTCGGCGACTCGATCTCGTCGAGGACGGCGATCGCGAAGTCGGCACCGGAGATGAAGGACTCGCCTTTGTCGTCGGTGACGATGACGTCGCCGCCGTCGCGGTACGAGCCGGTGCGCTCCCCCGGCGCCCAGGCGCCGAATCCGCCGGCCGGGTGGATGTAGAACCATTCGCGGCCGGTCGTGTCGGCCTGCAGGTCCTCGAGGATGCCGATGGCCTCCATCGCCTCGGGCTTGATCTCGTCGGGGAAGCCGCTGTCGATCACGCGGGGCCCACCCGGGGCGACCAGGCTCCCTCCGGCGCCGCCGACGACACCGACCCGCACGGACAGCGGAAGCTCGCGGATCAGCTCTGTGACGGCATCCCGCATCTTGCCGGCCATGTCACCGCGCGGCGACGTCGCGAACACGACGACCTCGACGCCCTCCAGTTCGGCGACGAGCGCGGGCGCGTCGAGGAGCGTGCCCTCGACGTAGGTCGCGCCGTCGACGCGTTCGGCGGGGAGCTTGCGGGCCACGGAGACGACCGTGTGGCCGCGCTCGGCGGCCTCGGCGACGATGTGGCCGCCGGCGTAGCCGGTGCCACCGATCACAGCGATACGGGTCATGGGATGCGTCCTTTCGCAGTCGGTGACGTCAGTCTGGCGCGCGTCCCTCTGCCTGGGCTCTCACTCGGACGCCGCGCGCAGCGTGGCGACCTGGTAGAGCGCGACGGATGCCGCGATGCCGGCGTTCAGGGATTCGGTCGCCGCGTTGATCGGGATCGACACGATCTGATCGCATGTCTCGGTGACCAGGCGCGAGAGTCCCTTGCCCTCGGAGCCCACGACGATCACGACGGGGCGATCGGCGAGCTCGAGCGCGGGCAGGGAGACGTTCCCGCCGCCGTCCAGACCCAGGATGAAGACACCCTGCTTCTTGAACTCCTTGAGCGTGGTCGTGAGGTTCGGCGCAATGGAGACGGGGATGCGGGCGGCCGCCCCCGCGCTCGTCTTCCACGCGGCGGAGTTCACCCCCGCGGAGCGGCGCTGCGGCAGGATGATCGCCTGCCCGCCGAACGCGGCGGTCGAGCGGATGATGGCACCCAGGTTGCGGGGATCGGTGACGCCGTCGAGGGCGACGAACAGGGGCAGCTGGCCGCGGTCGATGACCTGCTCGAGCAGGTCCTGCGGGTGGGCGTACTCGTACGGCGGAACCTTGAGCGCGACGCCCTGGTGCACACCGTCGAACCCGGCCATCCGGTCGAGCTCCTGACGGGTGACCTCGAGGACGGGGATGCCGCGGTTGGTCGCGATCGAGAGCATCTCCTTGACGCGGTCGTCCATCTCGACGCGCTGCGCGATGTAGAACGCGGTCGCGGGGATCTTGGCGCGGAGGGCCTCGAGCACGCTGTTGCGCCCGGTCACGGTCTCGGTGTCGTCGCCGGACTTCGCCTTGGGCGCACGACCGCCCGTGGTCTGGCGGATCTGCGGCTTGCCACCGGCGGCGACGAACCGCTCCTTGGCGGCCTTGCGCTTCCCGGCGGGGTGCCAGGCGCGGTCCTCGGCCTTGGGGGTCGGGCCGCGCCCTTCGAGCGAGCGCTTGTTCTTGCCGCCGGATCCCTTCGTGGGACCCTTCTTGCCGCGTCCGGCGGACGGGTTGCCTGGCTTAGCCATTGTTCAAACTCCAATGGGTCCCTTCGGGACCGTCTTCGAGGACGACGCCGGCCGCCGCGATCGCGTCGCGGATGCGGTCGGCTGCCGCCCAGTCTTTCGCCGCGCGGGCCTCCGCGCGCTGGTCGATCATGGTGGTGATGAGGGCGTCGAGGGCGGCGTCCGCGGCGGCGCCGTAACCGACCGCTGTCGCGGAATCGTCTGCGGGAAGTCCGAGGACCTGCAACATGGCGACGACGCTCCCCCGGTGCGTGATGGCGGTCGCCAGGTCCCCCGCATCGACCGCCGTGTTGCCGCGGCGGACCGTGTCGTGCAGGACCGCGAGAGCCTGCGGCACGCCGAGGTCGTCGTCCATGGCGACCGCGAAGGCCTCCGGGATGCTCCCTGGCTGCAGGACCGACGGCTCGGAACCCGCCGCCCGGAGGACGCGCTGCAGGAACGAGTCGATCCGACCGAGCGCCGCCTCGGCCTCGGCGAACGTCGAGGCGGAGAGGTCCAGATTCGAGCGGTAGTGGGCCGCGAGCAGCGCGTACCGCACCACGACGGGGTCGTTCTCCTCCAGGACGTCCTCGGCGAGCAGGAAGTTGCCGAGCGACTTCGACATCTTCTGATCGCCGACGGTCACGAGGCCGTTGTGCACCCAGTACCGCGCGAACGGATCGCCGGCGGCGGTCGACTGCGCGAGTTCGTTCTCGTGGTGCGGGAAGCGCAGGTCGAGACCCCCGCCGTGGATGTCGAACTCGGGCCCGAGGTAGCGCCGGCTCATCGCCGAGCACTCGATGTGCCAGCCGGGACGGCCCGATCCCCAGGGCGATGCCCATGCGGCATCCCCCGGTTCGCCCTCCTTCGCGCCCTTCCAGAGGGCGAAGTCGCGCGGATCGCGCTTGCCGCGCGGATCGGCGTCGGCGGCGGACTCCATCGCGTCGACGGACTGGCGGGTGAGCGCCCCGTACTGCGGCCAGGACCGCACGTCGAAGTACACGTCACCTGCCGCGGCGTACGCGTGGCCGGCCTCGATGAGGCGTTCGATGAGTTCCTGCATCTGCGGGATGGATGCCGTCGCCCGGGGCTCGTACGTCGGGGGCAGGATGCCGACCGCGGCATACGCGCGCGAGAACTCGAGTTCCATCCGGTACGCCAGCGCCCACCAGGGCTCGTCGTCGGTCGCGTTCGCGAGGACCTTGTCGTCGATGTCGGTGACGTTGCGGACGAACGTGACGCGACCGAAACGGTGGGCGAGCCACCGACGGAGGACGTCGAAGCTCAGCGCCGCGCGGACGTGGCCGATGTGCGGCCCCGACTGGACGGTCGGCCCGCAGACGTACATCGTGACGTTTCCGGGGTCGGCGGGCGCGAAGTCGCGCAGCGCCTGAGCCTGGGAGTCGTAGAGCCGAACCGTCACCGGTCCATGCTACCGGCGGGTGGCGGAGGCACCCGCGTCGAGACGATAGAAAAGGAGGGTGCTGCATCTGCTCGCCGTCCTCGCCGCCGCGCTGCTGTTCGGGACGACGGGAACCGCAGGCGCCCTCGGTCCGGACGACGCCTCGACGCTCTCGGTCGGCGTCGCGCGGATGGTGGTCGGCGGCATCGGGCTCGCTGCCCTCGCGTTCCTCCTCGCCGCCCGGTTCCGCCGGCGGACGCCAGACCGGCCGCGCCCCGCGCTCACCTGGCGCCCGCTCGCGCTCATGGCGGCCACGGGGGTCGCGATCAGCCTCTACCAGCCGCTCTTCTTCCTCGGCACCGAGACCAACGGCGTCGCCGTCAGCACCGTGATCGCGCTCGGGTCCGCTCCCGTGCTCGCCGGCATCCTCGAATGGGCGATCTCGCGCCGGGTGCCCTCCGGATTGTGGATGGCGGCCACCGCCCTCGCCGCGGTGGGTGTCGTGCTGCTGGGGATCGGCGGCGGGTCGGGCACGGGTGGCGTCGACGGCGCCGGTCTCGCCGCCGCCGTCGGCGCCGGCGCCTGCTTCGCCGTCATCGCGAACGCGCAGCGGCGACTGCTCGACGCGGGATGGGACGCCTTCACCGTCGTGGGATCGATGGGTGTCGGGTCGGCCGTCCTGTGCGCCGCGGCGATCCCCTTCGTCGACCTGAGCTGGGCGGCGACGCCGTCCGGGCTCGCGATGGCGCTCTGGCTCGGTCTCGCGACGATCTCCCTCGCCTATGTGCTCTTCACGTGGGGCCTCCAGGGGTTGACGGCGGCGACGGCGGCGACGCTGACCCTCGGCGAACCCCTCACGGCGACGGTGCTCGGCGTGACGGTGCTCGGCGAGGGGCTCTCCGCTCTCGCGGTGACGGGCCTCGTCGTCCTGGCTGCGGGTCTCGTGACCCTGGCCTGGGGGTCGCGGCGACCCCGCGACCCCGCCCCGTTCGCCGTGGAGGCCTGACGTGCCCGCTCCCCTCGACATCCGCCTCGACGACCTCACCGGGCCGGCCAGCACCGCCCTCGTGCGGCAGCACCTCGCCGGCATGCACGCGCAGTCCCCCACCGAGAGCGTGCACGCCCTCGACGTCGACGCGCTGCGGCATCCGTCCGTCACCGTCTGGTCGGCGTGGCGGGAGGGCGAGATCGCCGGGATCGGAGCCCTCGCCCGTCTCAGCGCGACGGATGGCGAGCTGAAGTCGATGCGGGTCGCCGACGCCCATCTCGGCACCGGCGTCGGCCGCGCGATCCTGCGTCACATCCTCGCCGCGGCCCGCGCCGACGGCCTCACCCGGGTCTGGTTGGAGACGGGGTCGGATGCCGCGTTCCTCGCCGCGCGCACGCTGTACGCGAGTGAGGGGTTCGTCGAGTGCGAGCCGTTCGGCGACTACCGCCCGGATCCCGCCTCGACGTTCATGACGCGAGAGCTCTGAGCCGCCGGGTCACGCGGGGACGACGACGGCGACCGCGAACGCCGCGACGCCCTCTCCGGTACCGGTGAATCCGAGCCCGTCCGTCGTCGTCGCCGAGACCGCGACGGGGGCACCGAGCGCCTCGGACAGCACCCGCTCCGCCTCCGCGCGCCGCGCGGCGAACCGCGGCCGGTTCGCCTGCACCTGCACGCTGACGTTGCCGATGCGCCATCCCGCCTCGCCTGCGAGGGCGCGGGTGCGGGCGAGGAACGCTGCGGCATGAGCACCGGCGTACTCGGGCTGGTCCGTGCCGAAGTGCGTGCCGATGTCGCCGAGCCCTGCGGCGGCCAGCACCGCGTCGACAATCGCGTGCGCGACGGCATCCCCGTCGGAGTGCCCGTGGAGTCCCGGCTCCCCCGGCCACTCCAGGCCGGCGAGCCACAGCGTGCCGTCGCCGCCGAAGGCGTGGACATCGGTACCGATCCCGACCCGCGGGATCGCGACCGGCGCCGCGGGGACGACCGGCGGGATCGGCGAGACGAGCCCGCGTGCCCGGTCGAGGTCCGCCGCCGTCGTGATCTTGAACGCCCGCTCGTCGCCGGGGACGGTGCGCACGATCGTGCCGGCGGCCTGCAGCAGGGCGGCGTCGTCGGTGTGGTCGGCCGTGGCATCCCGATACGCGTCGTCGAGGACGGCGCGACGAAAACCCTGCGGGGTCTGCGCCGCGGCGAGGACCGACCGGTCCACCGGCTCGACGACCGTGTCGGCGTCGATCCGCTTCAGGGTGTCGACGACGGGCAGCACGGGGATGACCGCATCCGACCCCGCGGCGACCGCGTCGATCACCCGGGCGAAGACCTCGGGCGGGGTGAGCGCGCGGGCGGCGTCGTGGACGAGGACGATCTCGACGTCGGGCCAGACCGCGGCCAGTCCCGCCGCGACCGACGCCTGCCGGGTCGCCCCGCCGGCGACGACCGAGACCAGGTCACCCCGATCACCGGCGGCCTCGTGGGCCTCCGTCGTGGCGTCGCCGACGCGGTCGGCGGGCGCGACGACGACCACCTGCGCCTGGGGTGCCGCGAACACGCCGCGCAGCGCGTGACGCAGGATCGTGTGCGCATCGATCCCCACGAACGCCTTGGGCGCGTCGGCCCCGAGCCGGGTGCCCGACCCCGCGGCGACGACGATGACGGCCACATGGGGAACGGGGATGATGCTCATGCCTCCGAGCGTACCGACGCGTGTGCGCGCGGGCGGCGCCGAAGGAGGAACACAGCGACGGCCAGCAGCACCGCACCCCCGACCGCGATCGGCAGATCGAGGAACCACTCCATCACCGCGAACGGCGCGACGAACGCGCACACCCAGGCGAGGGCAACGACCGCCCGGGGCGGTGTCGACCCGAGCGTGCCGAGGGCCTCCCACCGTGCGATGGCGAGAGAGAGCACGAGCAGGACGGCCAGCACGACGACGAAGAGGATCGGCCGCGACCACCACCAGGCCTCGGACGCCGGTGTCGGCGCCGCCCCGGGGATGAGCAGGCTGACGCCGGTGAAGGCCAGCATCACCGGCAGGTGCCAGAGGTAGATCGTCATGAGCCGGGACCCGAGGACGAAGACGACCCCCTGCATCGCGCGGAGCGACATGAGGCGCGCGAGCGCCGGCTTGAGCAGTCGCAGCAGACAGGCCTGGGCGATCCCGAGGACCACGAGCGGCACCGTCGGCGGATTGAGGTTGCCGAGCATGCTGGTCGAGTACGGTCCGGCCGCCGTCAACGGCCACAGGAGCAGATAGCAGGCGGCCGCGATGCCGACGAGGGTGAGCGGATGCCGCCGGTCGAACCATCCGTCGGCATACCAGAACCCGAACTGCTGCACGAGGGGCCAGACGAACAGCAGGTTCAGCAGGCCGACCTCTTCCACACCCGACGAGAACCGCGCCGCGTCGACCGCGCCGACCCCCAGGGCGAGGACGACGAGCGTCGCCACCGGGCGGCGGGCGTGGCAGGCCGCGAGGAACGGGACCGCCGCCTGACAGAGGAGATACGCCGCGAGGAACCACAGCGGCGACCCGGCGCCCACGGCGGCATCCGACACGAGCTGCGCCGGCAGACCGGCCGCCGTGGCGACGCCGAGGACGACCGCGAAGAAGACGAAGAGGGGCAGGGCGGGCTGCGCGAGACGGAGCGTGCGCGTGCGGATGAAGCCGGCGGCATCCCCGCCCTTCGCCGTCCAGGACCGCCAGCCGGTGGCCGCGGCGAATCCGCCGACGACGAAGAAGAGCGGCATGATCTGCCCGATCCACGTCGCCGCATCGAACCACGGCTGCTGTTCGGCGGGGCGGGATGCGACGAGACCGCCATCGGGTCCGGGTCCGATGCCGACCTGCACGAGGTGCACGACGATGACGAACAGGACGCAGACGACCCGGGCGAGGTCGAGGGTGAGGTCCCGCCGCGAGAGGTCGACGGCGGCGGGTGCGGCGCGGGTGGTCACGGCCTGATCCTGGCGCGCGCATCGCCCGAACGCACGCATGCCGTCCCGCGGCAAACGAAGAACGGCCGGCTGAGCAGCCGGCCGTTCTTTCGTGATCTCAGGAGGCGAGGACCTCGTCGAGGACGCTGGACGCCTTGTCCTCGTCGGCCTTGAGGGCCAGCGCGATCTCGGAGATGAGGATCTGCCGCGCCTTCGCCAGCATCCGCTTCTCACCCGCGGAGAGCCCGCGGTCCTGGTCGCGGCGCCACAGGTCGCGCACGACCTCGCTCACCTTGATGACGTCACCCGACGCGAGCTTCTCGAGGTTCGCCTTGTAGCGACGCGACCAGTTGGTCGGCTCCTCGGTGAAGGGTGCGCGCAGGACGTCGAAGACCTTCTCGAGCCCGTCCTTGCCGATCACGTCGCGGACGCCCACGAGATCGACGTTGTCCGCAGGGACCTCGATGATGAGGTCGCCCTGGGTGACGTTGAGCTTCAGGTATTTCTTCGTCTCTCCCTTGATGACGCGATCCTTGACCTCGATGATGGTCGCAGCGCCATGGTGCGGATAGACGACGGTTTCGCCAACCTCAAAAAGCATGCAGTTGTGTCCTTTCGGCAACCTCCAGAATACCACAGGCGACATACGCTAGAGTTCGCCGCCCCCTCCGCCCGGTCCCGCCGTCGTGACCCCATAGGATGAGAGTGCCGCCGTTCGTGTCATCTGGAGGATCCGTGAAATCGCGTCTCATCGCGTCCCTCGCCCTGGGCGCCGCCGTCGTTCTGGGAACCACGGGCTGCAACATGCTGGCCCCGCAGGCGACGACCATCCAGTACTCGGCGTCCGACGGCGTCAACATCCCCGAGTCCGGGCCGCTGAAGGTCCGGAACGCCATGATCATCGCCAACGAGGACGGCTCGCTGGGCAACCTCATCGCCGGCATCGTCAACGGCACCGATGAGGACCTGGTCCTCAACGTCACCGTCGGCGACCAGCCGCAGCGCGTCGACGTCCCGGCGAACAGCACCGTCAGCCTCGGCGTGACGCAGGCTCCGCTCCTGTTCGACGACACCGGCAAGCCCGGCTCCGACGTCGACGTCTCGTTCCAGTCGGGCGAGGGCGAGGGCGTCCGGGTCGCCGTCCCGATCCTCGACGGCACGCTCCCCTACTACACCGAGTTCGTCCCGACGCCCGCCGCGACGGCGACGACCACCGGCTGACACCCCCGTCACGAAGGCCCCCACCGCGAGGTGGGGGCCTTCGTCGTCGAGGGAGCGCTCAGGCCTCGAAGCGGTAGCCGAGTCCGCGGACGGTCAGCAGCATGACGGGGTCGCTCGGGTTCGTCTCGATGCGCGAGCGGATGCGCTTGATGTGGACGTCGAGCGTCTTCGTGTCACCGAAGTAGTCGCTCCCCCACACGCGGTCGATGAGCTGCCCGCGCGTCAGCACGCGACCCGCGTTGCGCATGAGCAGTTCGAGGAGTTCGAACTCCTTGAGCGGCATCGAGATCTCGTCGCCATCGACGGCGACCGTGTGCCGGTCGATGTCGAGGGTCACACGACCGCCCTGGATGATCCGGTCGTCGACGTCGAGCTCGTCGCTGTCCGCACGGCGCAGCACGGCGCGCATGCGGGCGAGCAGCTCACGCGAGGAGTAGGGCTTCGTGATGTAGTCGTCGGCGCCGAGTTCGAGCCCCACAACGATGTCGACCTCGCTGTCCTTCGCGGTCAGCATGATGATCGGCACCTTGGAGGTCTGCCGGATGACGCGGCACACCTCGGTGCCCGGCATCCCCGGCAGCATCAGGTCGAGCAGGACGATGTCGGCGCCGCGCGACGTGAACGCGTCGAGGGCCAGGCCTCCGTCCTCGGCGATCTCGACCTCGAACCCCTCCCGTCGCAGGAGGTAGGCGAGGGGGTCTGCGAGGTCGGGTTCGTCTTCGACGATCAGGACTCGGGTCATGAGGCTTTCCTTCTGCTGGGCGCCTTTGCGCCGATCTTCTTCTTCTTGGGCTTACGGGTGGTGGAGGTGTCGACGGCGGCGAGGGGCAGGCGGATCGTGAAGGTCGACCCGCGCCCGGGGCGCGACCAGAGGTCGACCGACCCGCCGTGGCGCTGGACGGCGTGCTTCACGATCGCGAGCCCGAGTCCTGTGCCACCGGTGCGCCGGGACCGGGCCTGGTCGGCGCGGTAGAAGCGCTCGAAGACGCGCTGCTGGTCCTCTTCGGGGATGCCGATGCCATGGTCGGCCACGGCGATCTCGACCGCGCCGTCGGCCTCCCGCACGCCGACCCCCACCTGCGCTCCGGGCGGCGAGTAGGCGATGGCGTTGGCGAGCAGGTTGCTGACCGCCTCGGTGAGGATCTGGCGGTCGCCGCGGACGAACAGGCCGCGGTCGCCCCCGCGGGCGACGCTGATCTCGGCGGACTCCGCCGACACCGCGAGCGACTCGATCGCCGCGCGGACCACCTCGTCCACCGAGACGTCGCGCATCTCGGAGATCTCGTCGGCGGACTGCAGGCGGGAGAGGTTCATGATGCGGGAGGTCAGCTGCCCGAGGCGGGTCGCCTCGGCACTCAGACGCCTGACGAAGTGACGCACCTGTTCGGGGTCGTCGGCGGCGGACTCGATCGCCTCGGCGAGGAGGGTGACGGCGCCGACGGGGGTCTTGAGCTCGTGCGAGGTGTTCGAGACGAAGTCGCGCCGCATCTGCTCGACGCGCTCGCGCTCGGTGATGTCGCGGATGACGATGAGGGTCAGACGCGGGGTGATGACGCTCGCCCGCGCGGCCACGACGCGCGGCTCGACGCCGCGGTTGAGCGTCGTGTTCTCGGTCGCGGGGAGCCCCGTCTGGCGGGCGCCGCGCACGAGGGCGCGCAGCCGCTCGGCGTCGAGGCTCTCGTTCACCCGCAGCGAGAAGACCTCCGCGGTCGCGGAGGCGGCGAGGACGAGCATCGACGGATCGACGACGACGGCCGCGTCGTCCATGGCCTGTAGAACGGATGCCGTGCCCTCGGGGAGCTCGGTCGAGGTAACCAGCCGGGTGCGCTCCCGCGATCGCGCCGCATAGAACACGAGTGCGGCCGCACCACCGCCGACCAGGAGCCCCACGACGAGCGCCAGCAGCTCGAGCTGCGTCGAATCCATGACCCCAGCGTAGGGTGGGCACACCCCCGCCATCGGACGGAAATCGGCCCGTAGGTCGGTCACCGCCGACTGTTCACCGTGTCGGCACCGACCGTTAACCTGAGCGCGGGAGGATGGCCGAGGTCTCTGCGCGACAGTCGCGCCCCTCACCCGCCCGCACGAAGAGAAGGTGCTCCATGCGCGAAGTTTTCCACCAGTCCCTCGAGGACGTGCAGACCCGTCTCGTCGAGATCTCCGAACTCGTCACCGTCGCCATCGAGAAGGCCACCCGGGCCTTCGCCACGAGCGACGTCGCCCTCGCCGAGGACGTCATCGACAACGACCAGGTCATCGATGACAAGGCCATCGAGCTCGACGAGCTCGCCATCGAGATCCTCGCGCGCCAGCAGCCCGTCGCGCGCGACCTGCGCATCGTCGTCGCGGCGCTGCGCGTGAGCGCCTCGCTCGAGCGCATGGGCGACATCGCCGAGCACATTGCCCAGCTGACGCGGATGCGCTTCCCCGAGCGGGCGGTCCCGAAGGGACTGAAGAACACGTTCACGAAGATGGGCGAGATCGACACCGAGGTCGCCCGCACCCTGGCCGACCTGCTGCGCACCGAGGACCTGTCGCTGGTGAGCCGCCTGCACGAGCTCGACGACCAGCTCGACGCACTGCACCTCGCGGTGTTCGAGAAGGTCCTGAGCGACAACTGGCAGGGCGAGGCATCCGCCACCGTCGACGCCACGCTGGCCTCCCGCTACCACGAGCGCTTCGGCGACCACGCCCTGTCGGTCGCCAAGAAGGTGTCGTACCTCGCGACCGGAACCTGGGCAGCCGACACCGAGGGCGTCGACCTCGAGGTCTGAGCCGCCGCAACGACGAAGAGCGGATGCCGAGAGGCATCCGCTCTTCGTGTTCCCGGTGTGAGGCGGGTTACTTCTTGCCCTGCGAGGCGACCGCGGCGGCGCCGGCAGCGGCGGCGTCGGGGTCGAGGTACTCGCCCGGTCCGATCGGGACGAGGTTCTCGTCGAGGCGGTACACGAGCGGGATGCCGGTGGGGATGTTGAGCTCGGCGATGTCGTCGTCGCTGATGCCGTCGAGGTGCTTCACGAGCGCGCGCAGCGAGTTGCCGTGGGCGGTCACCATGACGGTCTTCCCCGTCTTCAGGTCGGGGACGATCTCGCTCTCCCAGTAGGGCAGCAGGCGGTCGATGACGATCTTCAGCGACTCGGTGCGGGGCACCTCGCCGTCGATGCCCTCGTAGCGCACGTCGCCGACCTGCGTGTACGGGTCGTCGTCGGAGATGTCCGGCGGCGGGACGTCGAACGAGCGACGCCAGAGCATGAACTGCTCCTCGCCGAACTCCTCGAGGGTCTGCGCCTTGTCCTTGCCCTGCAGGGCGCCGTAGTGGCGCTCGTTGAGGCGCCACGACCGCTTGACCGGCACCCACAGGCGGTCGGCCGCGTCGAGGGCGATGTTCGCGGTCTGGATGGCGCGGGACAGGAGCGAGGTGTGCAGGATGTCGGGCAGCAGACCCGACTCCTTGATCAGCTCGCCGCCGCGCTGGGCCTCGGCCTTGCCCTGATCGGTGAGACGGACGTCCACCCACCCGGTGAACTGGTTCGACTTGTTCCACTCGCTCTGGCCGTGCCGGAGGAGGATCAAGGTGTAGGGGGCTGTCATGCCCGCAATCCTACCGGCGCGGCGGGTGCGATCATGGGGGCATGACGCGCTCCGATCCTGTCGTCGGACAGGTGACCCGGGGGACGACGAACACCAACCGCCTGCGCCGCGTCGACCGCTGGATCGCGCGGCATCCGGTGCTGCGCCGGACCGCCGATCCGCTCGTGGTGGATCTCGGGTACGGCGCGAGCGGGGTGACCGCGTTCGAGCTCGAAGCCCGGCTGCGGCGGGCGCGCCCGGACGTCGAGGTGCTGGGGCTCGAGATCGAGCCGGCCCGCGTGGAGCGCGCCCGCGCGCAGCTCGCGATGATCCGTGCGGGGGCGGGGGTGTTCGCCGCGGATGCGCGCGTGTCGTTCGCGCGCGGCGGGTTCGAGGTGCCGGTGCCGGACGGGCGCCGCCCGGCGGTGATCCGCGCGTTCAACGTCCTGCGTCAGTACAACGAGGCCGACGTGCCCGCGGCGTGGGAACGGATGGCGTCGCGCCTGCGCCCGGACGGCATGCTCGTCGAAGGCACGTGCGATGAGCTCGGCCGGATCTCGACCTGGATCGAGATCGGACCGGATGCCGCGCCCCGCTCGCTCACGATCTCGTTGCGGCTCGCGGGGCTCGACTCCCCCGTCGTCGCCGCCGAGCGGCTGCCGAAGGCGCTCATTCACCGCAACGTCCCGGGCGAGCGGGTGCACGACGTCCTCGATGCCCTCGACCGCGAGTGGACGCGGGCGGTCGCGGCGTCGTCGTTCGGCCCGGTCCAGCGGTGGCGCGCCGCCCTCGACGCGCTCGTCGCGGCGGGGTGGCCGATCGGCGGGCGGAGCCGGTGGCGACTGGGCGAGTTCACGGTGGCGTGGGAGGCCGTCGCGCCCCGATGAGCGGGACGCGTCAGACCCGCGGGAGCAGCGCGCGGGCTTCGTCGGGGCGCAGGCCCGTCGCGCACAACAGGTCGGTTGCGAGCGGCCGCAGCGCCGTGATGAGGGTCTGGTCGCCGAGCGATCCGTCGGGGACGAGGGCGACCGGGTCGAGGCGGGCCGCCACCGCGGTGAGCACCTCCCGCGCCGCCGGCTCGTACGAGATGTCGGTCAGCGACGAGGCGACCAGGTTCGCACCGCGCACGAGCTCGAGGAGCAGATCGGCGGCGACGTCGCGCTCGCGACCGTCGTCGCTCAGGTAGACGGCGCGCCGGGCGACGACGCGCAGGTTGCGCACCGCGAGGTCCATGGCCTGCCGCATCCGCTCGAACCGCTCGAGCTCGAACCGCTGGCGGCGGAGGAACGGGGAGATGCGGGCGATCGCCGCGCCCGACTCGACCGAGACCCGCCAGTCGTCGACAAGGCCCTGCAGCTCGCGCGCCTTCTCGAGCCCGCGCTCGGCGCGCACGCGGCTGCCACGACGCAGGCCCTGTGCGACGGTGCCGGCGGCGCCCTCGAATGCAGAGAACAGGCGCGTCGCGTCGGCCAGGGCGGTGCGGAGCGGGCTGCGCGGGATGAGGGCGGTGACGAGCAGCGCCATCGCTCCGCCGATGACGGCGTCGAGCAGTCGCAGGAACGGGGTCTGCGAGGGGACGACGACCACGATGATCGACTGGATCGCCGCGGCGATCGCGAAGCCCGCCTGCGGCGAGACGAACCGCGCGATCGACAGGCTCACCCCGAGGGTGAGGGCGAGCTGCCACCACCCGCTGCCGGCCGCGAAGACGACCAGCTCGGCGACGAAGACGCCCAGCACCATGCCGATGACGGTCTCGAGCACCCGCCACGGGCGGGCGTCGCGGACGAGACCAAGGCTCGAGATGGTGACGGTCGCCGCGATCAGCGGAGCCGGGTGCCCCAGTCCGTAGTGCGCGATCGAGAACGCGGCGCTCGCGGCGACCACGAGCTGCACGATCGCGACGGCGGACCCGCGCAGTCGCGCCCACCCCTCGCGCGGGTACCTCCGGGCTGTGGGCACCGGAACCGTGGTGGTCGGTTCGGGCGCCATCGTCAGCGGCGCTGCGACAGACGCGGCAGACGCGGGACGGATGCCGCACGCCCGGCATCCGGCGGAACGACGACCTCCTGCGCCGCGGCGATCTCGCCGTCCGCGACGGCCACGGTCAGCGCCGCGTCGACGGGGACGGACCGTTTCACGATCGCGAGGGCGATGGGGCCCTCCTCGTGGTGGCGGGCGACGGAGGTGATCGCTCCGACTTCGGCGCCGTCGAGGCGGACCGGTGCGCCCGGGTCGGGCAGCTCGGCATCCGAACCGTCGAGCTGCAGCGCGACGAGGCGACGCGGCGGGTGCCCGAGGTTGTGCACCTTGGCGACGGTCTCCTGGCCGCGGTAGCAGCCCTTGTCGAGGTGGACGGCCGTGCGCAGCCAGTCGACCTCGTGCGGGAGGGTCCGGCCGTCGGCCTCCGCGGCGGCGCGGGGACGCCACGCGGCGACGCGCAGCGCGTCGACGGCGAGGTGACCGGCCAAGCGGACATCGCCGCGGACGGCGGCGGCGGCGAGCTCGTCGAGGGTGGCCCGCGGCACGATCGCCTCGGCCCAGTCGCGCTCGGCACCGGGGTGCGGTTCGACCGGGGAGTATCCCCACCCACCGGGGCTCACGCGGGGCCACGGGTCGCGCCACACGACGGCGGCGCCCAGGGCGTCGACAGCGGCGGCGGTCCCGCCGACGACGGCGTGGTCGGCGGCGTCCTGCGGGTCGACGCGCAGGCGGAATCGCATCCGCGTCAGCCAGATCAGCAGCGCGTCGGCGCGGTCGCGGTCGACGATGAGCCAGGTGCGCTCCCCGTCGTCCACGACGGATGCCGCGTGCTCGACGTGCCCCTGCGGGTCGAGGACGAGCAACTCGGTGCCGACTCCGGGCGCGAGGGTCGTCAATGCCTGCGAGGTGATGGAGTCGAGCCACGAGAGCCGGTCCTCGCCGGAGACGGTGAGGACGGCGCGGTCCGCAAGGGGCGCGACCGCGGCCCCGCTCGCGAGGTCGCGCTGCTCCCTCACCGGGTTGCCGAGATGGGCGAGCCCGCGGTCATCGAGGACAGCACCGGGCACGGCCGCGAAGGCGTCGGCGGTCATTGGACCCTCGCGAGTCGAGCGGAGGCGTGGGACGACAGGTCCGAGCCGAGCGCGGCGATGTCCCACGCCCACAGCAGGTGCCCGTCGACGAGCCCGTACATCCGGGTCGCGGCGCCGTACTCCTTGGCGCCCGCGGGGCGGACGATCGCGTCGGTGGCGATGTCGATGCGCGGACCGCGCACCTGGCCGAGGTAGAGCTCGCTGATGCCGTCGGAGTGCACGAGCGCGACCTCGATCTCGAAGCCGTCCTCCGCCGTGCGGAGAGCCTCGACGTCGTGCACGGTACGCGCGTCGACGCGAGGCGCGAGGGCCGGCAGCAGCGCGGGCCCGGGATCCTGCTCGGTCGCGGGGCGGGACAGCCGCCAGTACCCGGTCTCGGCGACGAGGTCGCGGCGGCGGCCCTCGGCATCCTCGAACCAGGCGGTCGCCGCGTAGTTCAGGGCGTCGCCACCGTCATGGCTGAAGCTCACGCGGTGGGAGAACTCGCCCGACATCGTGCGACCCTGCGCGTCGTACTCGAGGACGCCGGTGCCCTCCCACACGCCGAGGAGCCAGGAGAGCGGGACCAGATCAGCCGGAAGGTCGGTCGGCAGATCGATCACGATGTCAGCGCTGACCGCGGTAGAGGTTCCAGACGACGACGCCGGACACGAACGCGATCGCGAGCGATGCGAGGCCGAGCAGCCCGACGAAGAAGAGTTCGAGTGCGACGAGATCCATGCCGTCCACTTTAGCGGCCGGGAGCGGACCCTCGGTCGGCGGATGCCGGTGGATCAGCTCGCGAAGAGTTCGGCGAGCGCGAAGCCGGCGCCGATGAGTCCCATCACCAGCATCGCGCCGAGGACGCTCGCCGAGATGCGCATGATGAACCCCTGCGACCGCCCCGACGCCAGCTGCACCGCGAAGGCGAGGAAGAAGCAGAATCCGAGACCGACCAGGAGCCACGCGCCGCGCCAGTCGGGCTCAACGAACACGCCGACGGCGAGGGCGACGAGAGCGGCGGCCACCCAGACCGCGATCACTCCGGCGGCCCGTCGACGAGGGAGGATCTCGGGCGCGGTCATGGTCCCTATTGTGACGCACCGGCGCGGGGCCCGCACGGCGGCGAGCCCGCGTCGCGGCGGCCGCGGGGCGAGCCCCTAAGATGAGACCGGTTCCGAGTCCGCACCGGAGGGTCCCCCTTGGCACAGTTGCTCGTCCTGAGCTCCGCCGCCGGCGGCGACTCCGTCCTGCCCTCTCTCGAACTGCTGAGCCACCGGGTCCGCCAGATCCCCGCCGAGGCGGCGCAGCTGGTGAACGCCCCCAATGCGGACATCGTGTTCGTCGACGCCCGTAAGGACCTCGTCGCCGCGAAGTCGCTCTGCAAGATCCTGACGACGACGGGTCTCGACGCGCCGCTTCTGCTGGTCGTCACCGAGGGCGGACTCACCGCGGTCTCCCCCGACTGGGGCATCGACGACGTCGTCCTCGTCGGCGCAGGCCCCGCCGAGGTCGATGCCCGCATCCGCCTCGCCATCGGACGCGTGTCGAAGGAGCAGGTCTCCACCCGCATCCAGACCTCCGGCATCACGATCGACGAATCCTCCTACTCGGCGAAGGTGCACGGTCGCCCGCTCGACCTCACCTACAAGGAGTTCCAGCTGCTTCACTTCTTCGCGACGCACCCCTCGCGGGTGTTCACCCGCGAACAGCTGTTGAGCGAGGTGTGGGGTTACGACTACTTCGGCGGCACCCGCACGGTCGACGTTCACGTGCGCCGGCTGCGCGCGAAGCTCGGGGACCTCGAGCAACTCATCGGCACCGTGCGAAACGTCGGCTACCGCTTCAACGTCTACGAGGACGAGCAGCTGCCGGGCGCCTCCGCCTGAGTCGGAGGCCGCGGCATCCGTCGCCATGTTCACGCACACGTCACCGTCCCCTGCAATGATGTGGGGATGATCGACACCCAGGTTCACGACTCCGGACTGGGCGACGCGGACGACGACGACTTCGACGACGTCGTCGAAGCGTACGACTCGCAGCTGCCCGACAACCGCTACCTCGACCGCGAGCTCAGCTGGCTCGCATTCAATCAGCGCGTGCTGGAGCTCGCGGAGGATCCGAACCTGCCGACGCTGGAGCGAGCGAACTTCCTCGCGATCTTCGCCAGCAACCTCGACGAGTTCTTCATGGTGCGGGTCGCCGGCCTCAAGCGCCGCATCCTCACCGGCCTCGCCGTGCCGACCAACGTCGGCCGCGCTCCCCTCGATGTGCTGACCGACCTCGCAACAGCGGCGCACGCACTGCAGGAGCGTCACGCGGCGGTGTGGTCCGAGCAGGTCCGCCCGGCCCTCGCCGACGCGGGCATCGAGGTCGTCTCCTGGGCCGAGCTGTCGGACCCCGAGCGGAGCACGCTCTACGACTACTTCTCGGCGCAGGTCTTCCCGGTACTCATGCCGCTCGCCGTGGACCCCGCCCACCCGTTCCCCTACATCTCGGGTCTGTCGCTGAACCTCGCCGTGCGCATCCGCAACGCGCGCACGGGGCGGCAGGAGTTTGCGCGCCTCAAGGTGCCCCCGATGCTGCCCCGGCTCATCGAGGTCGCCAAGAACGGTTCGACCGTGCGCTATCTGCCGATCGAGGAGCTCATCTCGGAGAACCTCGACGACCTGTTCCCGGGCATGGAGATCCTCGAGCACCACACGTTCCGCCTCACGCGCAACGAGGACGTCGTGATCGAGGAGGACGAGACCGAGAACCTCATCCAGGCGCTCGAAGCCGAGTTGCTGCGCCGCCGCTTCGGTCCGCCGATCCGCCTCGAGATCACCGAGGACATGGACGAGGTCACGCTCTCGCTACTGCTCGACGAGCTCGACATCACCGAGAACGACGTCTACCGCCTGCCCGCCCCCCTCGACCTGCGCGGACTCTTCTCCCTGTCGCAGATCGAGCGGCCCGATCTGCGCTACCCGGCGCACGTGCCGAAGACCTCGACGCCGTTCCAGCCGGCCGAGCAGAACGGCCGCGCCGACATCTTCGCGGCGATCCGCAAGGAGGACGTCCTCGTCCACCACCCGTACGAGTCGTTCACGACGAGCGTCGTGTCGTTCCTGCAGCAGGCCGCGCGCGACCCGCACGTGCTCGCGATCAAGCAGACGCTGTACCGCACCTCCGGTGACAGCCCGATCGTCGAGGCGCTCATCGACGCGGCCGAGAACGGCAAGCAGGTCCTCGCGCTCGTCGAGGTGAAGGCCCGCTTCGACGAGGCGGCCAACATCGTGTGGGCGCGCAAGCTCGAGAAGGCCGGCGTGCACGTCGTCTACGGGCTCGTGGGCCTGAAGACCCACTGCAAGCTCCTTCACGTGATCCGCGAGGAGGACGGCGTCCTCCGCAGCTACAGCCACATCGGGACGGGCAACTACAACCCGAAGACGAGCCGCATCTACGAGGACTACGGCCTGTTCACCGCGAACGAGCAGGTCGGTCGCGACCTGACCCGCCTCTTCAACGAGCTGAGCGGCTACGCGATCGAGAAGAAGTTCAAGCGGCTTCTCGTGGCCCCGCTCCACCTGCGCAAGGGCCTCCTCCGTCACATCGACGGCGAGCGGCGCAACGCGCTGGCCGGCAAGCCCGCCCACGTGCGCATCAAGGTCAACTCGATGGTCGACGAGCAGATCATCGACGCCCTCTACCGCGCCAGCCAGGCCGGGGTGAAGGTCGACGTCTGGGTGCGCGGCATCTGCTCGCTGCGCTCGGACCTGCCGGGGGTCAGCGACAACATCACGGTGCGCTCGATCCTGGGGCGCTACCTCGAGCACTCCCGCATCTTCACGTTCCACAACAACGGCGACCCGCAGGTCTTCATCGGCAGTGCCGACATGATGCACCGCAACCTCGACCGCCGCGTCGAGGCGCTCGTGCGGGTGACCGAGCCCGCGCACGTGAACGAGTTGATCTCGCTGTTCGAGCTGGCGATGTCCGACACCACGAGCTCGTGGCACCTCGGCGCCGAGGGCGAGTGGACGCGGCACCATCTGGATGCCGAGGGCAACCCGCTCGTCGATCTGCAGGAGAAGACGATGTCGCAGGTGCTCCGCCGGCGGCGTGCGCGGGCGGTGCGATGACGGAGACCGCGGTCTACGCCGCGGGCGGCGTCGTCTGGCGGATGGTGGACGGCAAGCTGCTCGTCCTGGCGATCCACCGCACGAAGTACCGCGACATCACCCTGCCCAAGGGCAAGGTCGATCCCGGTGAGACCCTCGCCGAGACGGCCGTGCGCGAGATCTTCGAGGAGACCGGCATCCGTGTCCACCTCGGGGTGCCCGTCGGGATCTCGAAGTACCGCCTGCCGAGCAAGCGGACGAAGATCGTCCACTACTGGAGCACCGAGGCGACCGAGGAGGCGATCCGCGGGTCGTCCTTCGTGCCGAACCGCGAGATCGCCGCGATCGAATGGCTCACGCCGAAGAAGGCGCTCGAACGGCTGAGCTATCCGGTGGACGTCGAGATCCTCGAGAACTTCCTACGCCTCGTCGACGACGGCGTGCTCGCGACCTTCCCCGTCGTCGTGCTGCGCCACGGCAAGGCGACTCCCCGCGAGGACTGGAAGGGGAAGGATGCCGCCCGCCCCCTCACCGACCGCGGCAAGCGCCAGGCGAAGGCGGCCGTCGGGCCGTTGCGGGCGTTCGGCATCCGTCGGGTCGTCTCGAGCGACGCGGTCCGCTGCGTCGACACCGTGGCACCGCTCGCGAAGGCGCTGGGCCGCGACATCCGTCGGACCGAGCTGATCTCGCAGGATGCCTGGGAGGAAGGGCGCGCGGATGTGCGCGCCGTCGTCGGCAAACGCGTGAGGTCGCGGAAGGCCGCCGTGCTGTGCTCGCACCGACCGGTCATCCCCACCATCATGAGCGAGCTGGCACTGGCGACCGGGAGCCTGAAGGGCTCGTACATCGAGAGCGCCGCCGACCTCGAGGTCGGCGGGTTCTCCGTGGCGCACCTGTCGGCGACGAACCCCGGCTCGGGCATCGTGGCGATCGAGACGCATCCGCCGAAGGTGTGAATCGGCTGAGCGAGAGGCGTTCGGACCCGACCCGTTCACCTGTCGTTCACCTGTCGAGCGGAACCTGGTCACCGGCGACTCTTAGCGTCGAGCCAGCCCCGCACCGGGGTGTCCCGATCACCCGAAGGAATTCACACGTGAAGCTCAACCGCATCGCCCGCGTGGGCGCTGTCGCCGCCGTCGCCGTCCTCTCCCTGTCGGCCTGCGCCGCCAACGAGGGCACCCCCGCTGGCAGCGGCCAGCCCTCCGACGGCGGCAGCTCGCTGTCGGGCACCGTCAAGGCGACCGGCGCCTCCTCGCAGGGCGCCGCCCAGCAGGCGTGGACCGCGGCCTTCCAGACCGCCAACCCGGACGTCACGGTCAACTACCAGCCGACCGGCTCGGGCACCGGCCGCGACAACTTCATCGCCGGCTCCAGCAACTTCATCGGCTCGGACCGCGCCTACAAGACCGACGAGATCGCCGCCGGGAAGTTCGGCGCCTGCGCGACGCCCGACATCGTCGAAGTCCCCGCCTACATCTCGCCCGTCGCCGTCGTCTTCAACCTCGAGGGCATCACCGAGCTGAACCTCACGCCCGAGGTCATCGGCGAAATCTTCAACGAGAAGATCGAGAAGTGGAACGACCCGAAGATCGCGGAGATCAACGAGGGCGTCGAGCTGCCCGACCTGGCGATCACGCCCGTCTTCCGCGGCGACGAGTCCGGCACGACCGGCACCTTCACCGCCTACCTCGCCTCCGTCGCGCCCGACGCGTGGCCGTACGAGGACGACGACGCCTGGCCCGTCGAGACCACGCGCTCCGAGGCGGCCCAGCAGACCTCCGGCGTCGAGGCCGCCGTCAAGGCCGGCGACGGCACCATCGGCTACATCGACGCCTCGCGCGTCGGTGACCTGGGCTCGGCCGCCGTCAAGGTCGGCGACGAGTTCGTGCCGTTCTCCTCCGAGGCCGCCGCGGAGCTCGTCGCGTCGTCGCCGCTCGAGGAGGGCCGTGCCGACGGTGACCTCGTCTACGACGTCGACCCCGCCAATGCTCCCGCCGGCTCGTACCCGATCGCCCTCGTGAGCTACCTCATCGGCTGCCAGCAGTACGAGGATGCCGACACCGCCGCCATCGTGAAGGCGTACTTCTCGTACATCGTCAGCGAAGAGGGCCAGAAGGTCGCCAACGAGGCCGCCGGCTCCGCGCCGCTGTCGACCGAGGTCGCCAGCGAGGCCCAGGCCGCCATCGACCTGATCGGCGCCAAGCAGTAACACCCCTGCTGCGGGTGGCCCTCCACGGAGGGTCACCCGCAGCCCCACGTCCGCCCGCTTCCGACCCGAGGACTGCGATGCCCCCCACCTCCGACCTGGCCACCGACCAGGCGCCCACGAGACGACCGATGCGTCGCCGCGGCGACCTCGTCTTCTCCAGCACCGCGCTCGGCGCGGGCATCATCATCCTCATCGTGCTCGCCGCGGTGACGCTGTTCCTCATCGTCGAGAGCGTCCCCGCCTTCACCGCGGACCCCGACGAGACGCAGTTCCTGAACGGCGAGCCGTTCTGGCAGTACGTCTGGCCCTTCGTCTTCGGCACACTCTGGGCGTCGATCATCGCCCTGGTCGTGGCGACGCCGCTCGCCATCGGCATCGCGCTCTTCATCTCGCACTACGCCCCGCGCCGGCTCGCCTCCGCCCTCGGCTACATCATCGACCTGCTCGCCGCGATCCCCTCGGTCGTCTACGGCCTGTGGGGCGCCCTCGTCTTCTCGCAGATCCTGAAGCCCTTCTACGTGTGGCTGAACGACAACCTCGGCTGGATCCCCTTCTTCGCCGGTGCCGTCTCCCCCACCGGGCGCACGATCCTCACGGCATCCTTCGTCCTCGCGGTGATGATCCTGCCGATCATGACCGCGATCACGCGCGAGGTCTTCCTGCAGACGCCCGTCCTCCACGAGGAGGCGGCGCTGGCCCTCGGCGCGACGCGCTGGGAGATGATCCGCATGGCCGTGTTCCCCTTCGCCCGGGGCGGCATGGTCTCGGGTGCGATGCTCGGGCTGGGTCGCGCCCTCGGCGAGACGATGGCCGTCACGATGGTGCTCTCGGCCACGGGTGCGGTCACCTTCCAGGTGCTCAACTCGAACAACCCGACGCCGATCCCGGCGAACATCGCCCTCAACTTCGGTGAGGCGTACGGGGACGGCGTCAACGTCCTCATCGCGACCGGCCTCATCCTCTTCCTCGTGACCTTCGCCGTCAACGCGCTCGCGCGGTGGATCGTGAACCGTCGCGCCGAGTTCTCTGGAGCGAACTGATGACGACGACCCTCACCCGCTCCGCGGCCCGGACGCCCGTCGGCAACTCGCTCACCGCGGGTCAGCTGCCGAAGTGGATGCCGTGGGTGCTGCTGGCCGGTGCCCTCGCGCTCTCGAGCATCGTGTTCGCCATCATGAACGGCGGCGGTGACGTCGCGGACTTCAACATCGCCGCGGCGGTCTTCGTCGGGGTGGTGCTGTTCGCGATCGTCCTCGTCATCCTCTCGAACGTCGTCGAGACCCGGCGCCGCGCCGCCGACCGACTGGCGACCGTGCTGGTGTCGATCGCCTTCACGATCGCGCTGCTGCCGCTGATCTCGCTGCTGTTCACGGTCGTCGTCAACGGCATCGCACGATTCGACCCGATGTTCTTCTCGTACTCGATGCGGAACATCGTCGGCGAGGGCGGTGGAGCGATCCACGCCATCTACGGCACGCTCATCGTCACCGGGTGGGCGACGCTCATCTCCGTGCCGATCGGCCTCATGACGTCGATCTATCTCGTCGAGTACGGACGCGGCCGTCTCGCAAAGGCGATCACGTTCTTCGTCGACGTCATGACCGGCATCCCCTCGATCGTGGCGGGTCTGTTCATCGTCGCCGTCTGCGCGCTCATCTACGGACCGGGTCTCAACACCGGCTTCATGGGTTCGCTCGCGCTCAGCGTGCTGATGATCCCCGTCGTCGTGCGGTCGAGCGAGGAGATGCTGCGGCTCGTGCCGAACGAGCTGCGCGAGGCGAGCTACGCGCTCGGTGTGCCGAAGTGGCTGACGATCGTCAAGGTCGTGCTCCCGACATCCGTCGCGGGCATCACGACGGGCATCATGCTGTCGATCTCCCGCGTCATCGGCGAGACCGCGCCGCTGCTGCTGACGGCCGGCTTCACCCAGTCGCTCAACGTGAACGCGTTCGACAACCCGATGATGACGCTGCCGGTGTTCGTCTACGACCAGTTCCAGAACCCCGGCACGAACATCCCCGCCGCTCTCGAGCGGGCCTGGGCCGGCGCGCTCACCCTCATCATCATCGTCATGGCGCTGAACCTCATCGCACGCTTCGTCGCGAAGAAGTTCGCCCCCAAGTTCGGCCGCTGACCCGCGGCATCCGACAGAAAGCACCCGAAGTGTCCAAGAGCATCGAAGTCAACGACCTCAACGTCTACTACAGCGACTTCCTCGCCGTGGAGGGCGTGTCCCTCGACATCGAGCCCCGCAGCGTGACGGCCTTCATCGGCCCGTCCGGATGCGGCAAGTCCACCTTCCTGCGCACGCTCAACCGCATGCACGAGGTCATCCCCGGCGCGCGCGTCGAGGGCGAGGTCCTGCTCGACGGCGAGGACCTGTACGGCCCGGGCGTTGACCCGGTGCTTGTGCGCCGCCAGATCGGCATGGTCTTCCAGCGCCCGAACCCGTTCCCGACGATGTCGATCCGCGACAACGTGCTGGCCGGTGTGAAGCTCAACAACTCGCGCATCTCGAAGTCCGATGCCGACGCGCTCGTCGAGAAGTCGCTGCGCGGCGCGAACCTCTGGAACGAGGTCAAGGACCGCCTCGAGAAGCCCGGATCGGGCCTGTCGGGTGGTCAGCAACAACGCCTCTGCATCGCGCGCGCGATCGCCGTCTCGCCCGACGTGCTGCTGATGGACGAGCCGTGCTCGGCCCTCGACCCGATCTCGACGTTCGCGATCGAGGAGCTCATCCAGGAGCTCAAGAGCGAGTACACGATCGTGATCGTGACGCACAACATGCAGCAGGCCTCGCGCGTCTCGGACAAGACCGCGTTCTTCAACATCGCCGGCACCGGCAAGCCCGGCAAGCTCATCGAGTACGACGAGACCGGCACGATCTTCACCAAGCCGTCCGTCCAGGCCACCGAGGACTACGTCTCGGGTCGCTTCGGGTGAGTCCTCCTCCCTGAGGCCACGCGCCGGCACGGATTCGGGTTCCGTGCCGGCGCGTTTTCTTTGTGCGCGGATGCGTCGCGTGCGTAGGTCGGGTAGGCGTGCTCGGATGCAATGGATGCCGGGCGACACGCGGCATCCAATCGGTCTGCCACGGGGTGTCGCGGCGGATCTGTTGCATCGGTGAACGGGGGTTCCTCCCCGGAGGGTGGGATGCGGCGGCTCTCCCCCGGTTCGGGGTGCGAGTCCGTGCGGGGTGACAGCGGCGGCGAGGATCGCGGGATGTGCGAGCTGCGGCATCCGATTCTCCGTCTTCGTCAGTTGCTCGACGCGGGGTGGTCGATGCGACGGGTGCAGCGTGCGCTGCGGACGGGTGAGCTGCGCCGGGTCCGCGTCGGCGTCTTCGTTCCGCCGGACGCGTGCGCCGACGCCGTCGCGATCGCCCGGCACGGCGGGTCGATGGCGTGCGTGACCGCGGCGCGGCATCGCGGACTGTGGGTGCTCGACGAGGACGATTCGCCGCACGTCTGGATGCGGCCGGGCGGCCGGTCGCACGACGCGGACTGCGACTGCGTCGAGCACTGGGACGCGCCGGGCGTCGGTGAATCGCGGCGGGAGCCGTCGCTCGCCCGGGTGCTGCGGCAGGTCCTCCTGTGCCGTGGCGTCGAGGCGTTCTTCGTCGCGCTCGAGTCGGCCCGACGACAGCGGATGCTCGACGGCGACGACATGCGGTGGCTCGCGCAAAGTCTGAACGCCGCCGGGCGTGAGGCTCTCGGGCTGAGCCGGGACGACGCCGACAGCGGTCTCGAGTCGCTGCTGCGGTGGCGGCTGCGCGGGTTCCGGCTGACCGTGCGGACGCAGGTGCGCGTCGCAGGCGTCGGGGTCGTGGACGCCCTGATCGGCGACCGCGTGATCGTCGAGGTCGACGGGCGGGAGAACCACGACGGCGCGTCGCTGCGGCACAAGGACCTCGTGCGGGACGCGAACGCCGCCTTGTGGGGATATGTCACGCTCCGGTTCGACTACGCGATGGTGCTGCACGACTGGGACCTCGTCGAGCGCGCGATCCTCGCGGCCCTCGCGCGGGCGTGACGCGTCCACGGATGCAAGGGATGCGGGGCGACACGCGGCGTCCCGGGGCGGATCAGCGGCGTGTCGGGGCAGATCTGTTGCATCCGTGAACGGCAACCCGCCGCGGGGTCAGTCGCGGGGGCTGAGCAGGTAGCGGTTGAAGGATGCGGTGAGCTCGGCGTCCACGGCCAGCGGGCGACCGTCGACGGCGGTGATCGGAGCGGCGAGGCGCACGCTGGAGACGAGCCAGGCGGCATCCGCTTCGTGTAGGGCCGAGACGGGCAGCGTCTCGTAGGCGGTCTCGAATCCCTGCGCGGCGAGGTGCTCGAACAGGCTCAGCTGGGTCGTGCCGTGCAGGATGCCGCCGTTCGGCGCCGGGGTCACGAACGCGTCGCCGCGGCGGATGATCAGCGACGCGGTCGGCGCTTCGAGCACGAATCCGTCGGAGCTCACGAACACGGCGTCGTCGGCTCCGCGGCGCTTCGCCTCGCGGATCGCCGCCATGTTGACCGCGTACGACAGCGTCTTCGCGCCCAGCAGCAGCCACGGCGCCCGCCCGGGCAGATCGATGCTGTACCCGCGGTCGAGCACCGCCACCGCGATGCCCTCGGTGCGCGCCTTCGTGAAGTCCGCGGCCGGCGCCACCGTGACCCACGCGGTCGGCGTCGGTCCGTGCTCGACACCGCGGCTCAGGATCAGCTTGATGACCGCCTCGCCCTCCCCCGACGCGGCCTGCGCCCGCCGGATCGCCTCGCGCCACTGCCCCTGGTTCGGCGCCGGCAGCTCGCAGATCTCAGCGGAGTGCGCGAGTCGCTCGAGGTGCGGCTCGACCTCCTGCGCGTGCCCGTCGACGACGCCGATCGACTCGAAGATCCCGTCGCCGCGCTGCGTGCTCAGCTCGCCCACGGTGAGCGCGGGGGCCGACGGGTCCACCTCGGTGAACGTGTCGGCGAAGTCGGTGCGCGCATCGTCGGATGCCGCGGGGTCGATCATGAGAGCGAAGCGCCAAGCCATGCGACGAGCCTACGCGGCGGCATCCGTCGTCGGCGGTGTCGACGGATGCAACGGATCGTGCGCGACACGCCGCTGAAGGGCGACGGGATGCCGGGTGTCGCCCGGCATCCGTTGCATCCGTGAACGCGCACGACGCCCGCGGCGCGACACGCCCGGCCCGAACGAAATCCCCCGCGGGCTGGAATACCCGCGGAGCCCCTCCGTTACACTTTTCTAGCCGGGCCGCAGTAACCCCGGGCTCCATCTTCAGCCGCTGCGAGCGGCCACGCGCCGAGAGGCGTTCTGCGGCCCGGCACTTTCATGCCCGCGAACGCGGCCCCCGACTCAGGTGAGGCCGTCGCGGCGCCACAGGGCCGCGGCCGCCGTGAGGTCGCCGGCGTAGGTGTCGAGGCGCAGCGCGCGGGTCGTGAACTGCGACGCCCGTCCGGGTTCGCTCGCGTCGTAGTCGTCGGCGAGGTCGGTCGCGCCGGCCGAGACGACGCGCGAGAACGCCGCCGCCCGCTCGAGGGCGAGCGCGAAGTCGCCTGCGAACACCCCGCGCATGATGAGGTCGATGAGCGAGACGAGCTCGTCGGGGCTTGCCGGTGTCGGCGCCCCCGCGATGACGACATCGGCCGATGCGAGCCGCGTGCGTCCCCGCTCGTAGAGCAGCGCGGACGTCGCCGGGTCGTCGTGGATCATCAGCTGCAGCAGGTACAGCCGCCACAGTGCGCCCGGCAGCGACCGGGCGGGCGACTGCGCCCACAGCTCGGCGATGGTCGCGATGCCGTGCGCGTCGGTGAAGGTCACGAGCCGGTCGATGACCTCGTCGTGCGGCGCCTCGCGCACCCGCGAGAGCAGAGCGGATGCCGTGGCGTGCGCCACGCGGCTGGCTTCAGCGGGATCGTCGGCGGCGAAGTTGCGATCGAACGAATCGGGGGAGCGGCGGACCGGCTTGTGGAAGTCGCGGGACGCGTCAGACATCGCTCCAGGCTACCCCGCAGGGCGGGGACGGGCCGCGGCCCGGCTCAGGCCGTGGGGATCGTGATGATCGGGTCGGTCGTGGGCGAGCCGTCGGGCGATCCGCCCTTCTGCTCGACCGTGACCGCCACGATGTCGCCGGGCTGGAACTCGCCGGACAGCAGCGCCGTGACCTCGTCGGACGGGTCGAACACGCCGGCCGAGATGGGCTGATCGCCGCGGATGAACCACAGCTCGAAGGAACGGTCCGAGGGGATCTCGGGTGCGTCATCCGTCGTCAGCACGACCTTGTCGAGCTCGTCCGACCAGTGCAGCACGGCCTCGCCGCCGTCGGTGAACTGACCCGTCACGGTCTGCGCGTCGGGCGCGGCCTCGATCTGCTCCAGCGCCTGCACCTCGAGGGGCGTGCGGGCCTGTTCGACGAGGGATCCGACGCCCCAGCCGATGCCGACGAGAAGTGCGGCGGACGCGACCAGCGCGAAGAGTCCGCGGGTCCAGTTGCGTCGCTGCACGGCCTGGATCGCTTCGGTCGGCGGTCCGGCGACGGCGGGCTCGTCCGCCGGAGCGGACTCGGCCGCAGGCTCCGCGGCGACAGGCTCGGCGGCAGCAGCACGCGCCGGGGCCTGCGGCATCCCACTGATCTGCTCGAGCAACCGGGCCCGCAGGTCGGCGGGAGGGGCTTCTTCGCCCGCGCCTTCGGCGAGGAATCCGGCGACCTGTGCGTCGGCGTCGACCTGGTCCTGCCACTCGGGGTGGGCGGCCAGTGCGTCCTGATAGGCGCGCTCGTCCTCCGGCGACAGCGCGTCGAGCGCGTGCCCTGCGGAGAGCTCGGAGAAATCCTTCTCGTTCACAGTGTCACCCCCATCTCCTGTCGTAGGCGGTTCAGTCCGTCGCGCATGCGTGTCTTGATCGTTCCCAGCGGTGCTCCGAGGAGCGTCGCGATCTCACTTTGGCTGTATCCCCCGAAGTACGCGAGGGTCAGGGCCTCACGTTGCGGGTCGGGCAGAGACCGGAGCGCGCGCACGACGCGACGTCCTTCGATCTTCATCTCGACCTGTTCGGCGATGCCTTCTTCTTGTGTGTGCGCGTCCCGGGCTCCGACACGCATATCCCGGTCCACGCTCGATTGTGACGAGCGCACCCGGTCGACGGCCCGACGATGGGCCATCGTCAGGATCCAACTTCTCCCTTGGCCTTTGTTCGGAGCGAACGAGGAAGCGGATTGCCAGACCTCGAGAAAGACCTCCTGCAGCACCTCTTCGCTCTGCGACGGGTCGACGAGGACGCGTCGGATCAGTCCGAACACCCGTGACGAGAGCATGTCGTAGAGCTCTGCGAAGGCCGCCTGATCGCCATCGGCGATGCGGACGAGGAGGTCGCCGGCGTGATCTGCCGCCTGCCCGTCGTCGGGAACTTCAACACCGTCGATAACCATCGCTCCTCAGCATGCCACCCCGGGGACCTGGAACTCGGATGCCGGGGCTCGAAACCCCGGCGACACGTGGGATCGAGAGCGTTTCGTGACCGTCGGCATCCGCCCGGTGAGAACTCGCGAAAAAGAATCTCGGGAAATGTGCAATCCGTTTGCCTAGTGGTTCCGAAGACCAGACATCGCCGCCGCAGAGGGCGGTCCCAACACATGGAGGACAACATGTTCAGCACGAAGAAGAAGATGACCGCAGCACTCTCTCTGACGCTGGTCGGTGCGTTCGCTCTCGCCGGCTGCTCGTCGAGCACCGCCCCCGAGGGTGGCACCAGCAGCGAGGGCATGGAGTCGCAGGAGCCGATGGAGTCGCCCTCGCCCGAGATGACCGAGGACACGATGGACCCCGCCGCCAACCTCGTCGGCCCGGGCTGCGCGGACTACGCCGAGGCCGTTCCGGACGGCGCCGGATCGGTCGCCGGTATGGCGCAGGACCCGGTGGCCACCGCGGCATCCAACAACCCGCTGCTCAAGACGCTGACCGCTGCGGTCAGCGGCCAGCTGAACCCCGACGTCAACCTCGTCGACACCCTGAATGGTGACGAGTTCACCGTCTTCGCTCCGGTCGATGACGCCTTCGCCAAGATCCCCGCCGAGACCATCGAGGGTCTGAAGACGGACTCCGAGACGCTGACGTCGATCCTCACCTACCACGTGGTCCCCGGCCAGATCGCACCCGACGAGATCGTCGGCACGCACGCGACCGTTCAGGGCGCTGACCTCGAGGTCACCGGCTCGGGCGACGAGCTCATGGTCAACGACGCCATGGTGATCTGCGGTGGCGTTCAGACCGCCAACGCGACCGTTTACCTCATCGACACGGTGCTGATGCCCCCGATGTGATCACGGTCTTCTGACCGGCGGCGTCGTCGGAGCTCTGCGGGCTCCGGCGGCGCCGCCTTCTTTTCCCTCGTGTGGGGGATGCCGCGGCTCGGCGCCGTCCGTAGCGTCGAAGTATGGCCAACAAGAACATGAACGGGATGTCGTTCGGCCTCTGGATCGCGATCGGGAGTCTCGGCGGGATGATGGTCGGGCTGCTGTTCCTCGACAACATCGGACTGGGTGTCGGCTTCGGCCTGTCGTTCGGCATCATGCTCGGGATCATCTTCGGCAGTTCGAAGAACACCGAGTGACGGATGCCGCGCCGCTCCCCCATTAGGCTGGGACGCTGAGGGCCTCTAGCTCAGTCGGTAGAGCATCGGACTTTTAATCCGCGGGTCGTGGGTTCGAGCCCCACGGGGCCCACCTCTATGGCAGCGTCGGAGTTTGGTCCCTGCGAGCCGCGCCACGCACCGAATCTGCTCGACTGGGTGATGCTCACGCCGACGGTCGCTTGGCCCGCGCGGCGGACCTTGCCCGTGCATCGCATCGGGCGGGCTATCTGAAAACACCGCGTCCGCGGGCGACGGGCGCGGGCGCGTGAAGCGGGACTGGCACGCATGACGACCCCCTTACGGGCATGCGATCTGGGCTGACGCCTGTGACCGAGTGTTCAGTGCGCGCTGTATAGTTCAGTCCATGCTGACTATTGCTTCGCGTCTCGACGTGATGAACCGCCTGGGTCGTGCACTGGCCGACCCCACTCGATCCCGGATCATCTTGACCCTGCTCGACCATCCCGCTTACCCGGCGGAACTGGCCCGAG